>RXIK01000172.1 GCA_004211975.1 Methanosarcinales archaeon
GCGTTTTTTATCCTGGCAGTTGATCCGAATCGGACTTTCTGATTTTCCACGTTGTTCCGCAGGCTTACTGCGTGGGCGTTACCATCCACACATTCTGCGGTAGGATTACCCCGAATGGAAGGGGTAGCCGGTTAGGCAATCAGTGATGCAGCTTCTTGTCACACGCTGAGGGCGCAGAGGGACGCGGAGGGGAAATAAACGGTTAACTACTCTGCGATCCTCTGCACCCTCAGCGGTTATTTTTCTTGCCAGAGTACAGAATCGTAATCGGGGGACTAATCAACATACCTGAGTAGTTACGAGCAGCGTTCATTTTGGAGTTCGGTGTTATCCACTTCACGCCATCAATTCCTGCTGTTTTCGTAACTACTTACCCCCCCACCGCAAAATTTATTATTAATGAGATTATATTTCACATCGTAATGGTTGTGAATAAAACATTTTGTTTGATGGGTGAAGAACATGATGCATAGACTTACTCACAACAAGATTCGTGCCGCTTACCCGCAAGGGGAAGAGGCTATCATCCAACTATTTGAGTACCTCACATGGGAATTACATGCCCTGCAGGATCAGCTGAATAAGAACAGCAAAAACAGCAGCAAGCCACCCTCGGTGATGGGCTCAAAAGACGCCTCGCACCAAAAGCCAGGAGGTTACCGGGCAACAAGAAGAACGGTGGGCAGGAGGGGCATGTTGGTTGCACATTGGAACCGGTAGAAGAGCCGGATCATATAGAAGTGCATGTTGCAGATCGGTGCACAGTGTGCGGCGCAACTCTCAAAGGTGTCAAAGTGGATGACTGCCAGAGAGCGCCCGAGTCTTTGACATTCCACCCGTGAAAATTGAAGCAACGGAACATCAAGCAGAGATCAAGACGTGTCCTCATTGCAATGCACGCAACATGGCGCAATTTCCACCAGACGTCACTGCATCTGTGCAATATGGCAATCGGGTCAGGGCAATGGCAGTCTACCAGACCAACTACCAGTTTGTCCCGTTGGAACATGTCGGAGACTTTTTCGAGGATATTTTTGGTAACCGCCCAACGGGGGCATGTATCCCCCAGGCAAATGCAATGTGTGCGGAGCGCGTTAAACCAGCTAATGAGGTGATTAAAGAGCTGTTGATAAACGATCGTATGGTTAATTTCGATGAAACAGGTTTGCGAGTGGAGGGTAAGCGAAAGCTGGCTCCATGTTGCCAGCACTCCAGGATTAACATATTATATTGTGCATCCGAAGCGCGGAAAGGATGCAATGGACGCAATGGGAATTTTAGCAGAATTCGATGGAGTTGCTATGCATGACCACTGGACACCATATTTCAATTACAACGACGTAATACATGCCCTTTGCAACGCCCGCCACTTAAGAGACCTTACATTCATTCATGAACAATATGAACAAGACTGGACGGAAGAACTGAGCTAATGTTTGCTTGATATCAAGAAAGAGGTGGATCAAGCCAGACCATACAAAGACAAGCTCGATCCAGACACAATCAAGAAGTTTAAAGATCGATTCGATAAAATCATTGAGGGAGAACTGGAATTAAACCCACTACCCCAAAAAGAACCGGGAAAAAGGGGCAGAGTTAAACAATCCCCGCCCAAAAATCTGCTTGACAGGCTAAAAAGGTATGAACAGGAAGTACTGGCATCAGTTTTTGATCAAACTTCTGTGAAAAGTTTGTTGACAATGAACAGGATGAACGGGACGTACGCATGATGAAACTGAGGCAGAAGATATCAGGCACATTCCGGACTGCTACAGGGGCAGATGTGTTCTGTGGTATTCTGCTGGGTATATAGCCACAGTGCGAAAGAACGGGCATCATGTGCTCAATACGATTCAAGATGCGCTTGGCGGAGATCCGTTTATGTCATCCGGCTGTGTAGGTGAGTAGTTACATGAATTGGTTATTTTCGTGGTTTTTGGTTGTATGCAACAGAAGCGAAAATATTAGACGGTAAAACGAAAAGTTTGACTATCACTCTGTCTTTATATAGTGCCGGAATCCCGGTTCATACATATTCCGATAGGAATTTCGTGACCTTGCCGCCCTTTGAAGTGTTGTTGATGTTCTAAAGCCATACCGATTCCGAGCAGTTCAGGAACCATGCCAGGCATCCCTCGGTCGCATCTGTCCCGGAAGAGTTTGAGGATTGATAACCTGATTTAGTGGATGAATGTGTGGCGCTTATGCAGATGAACATCCGGAGGCTAAAATTCATAGGGACTTCTAATTGGATCTGATGTTAGGTTGGTAAGTCTGTCATGCAGGTAAACACCCACGATTTACGTATTTAACTGATGATTCGTATGCTAAAATCTGATGAAATAACAGCAAAATTATGCGAAATTGATTCGGGGAATTAGACTTTTCTGTCGATAAATCAACAAGCTTCCATTGATAATAGTATAACTACTCGACTTTACAGAAAGCTACATCTATGAACATCCGATTAGCACCTGTGCAGACTAACATGACGTAAAGTATTTATACTATGGGTTTAATGGTGAGATGTGTGACATCAGAATAATATCACGCGGGGTTCAACCGAAACCTTCCAAGGACAGTTGAACCCCGCAGAACAATCGCCCGAAGGCATAATCATGTTACGCCTTATGCTTGCTTAAGGTTTTGGTCGTGCCTACGGGGGAGATAGAACACAGAACACAAAGGAGGAAAACGACATGAAAGAACGTAAAGGAATACAGTTAAGCGCATTGCTCATGGCGATGCTGCTTATAGGAATGGCATTTGTGCCAGTAATTGGTGCACAGGTAGCGGATGGGGCAAAAATTTCAAAAGATAGGAGGAATACAATATGAGAAAACTGGATAAATTATCATGCCCGGGTCGATCCGGTAGTTTGGTAAAAGCAGCAGGTGTCGTAGCAGTGGCACTGATGGTGATGGCGGTAGCGGCAATGCCTGCAGTTGCATGCAATTGTGTAACTGAAGATAAGGTGGACGAAATAGCATAGTGGATAACTTTATCATTGAAAATGAGCATGGTTTTGGTAAAGTAAGGTCGTTAATCGGTGTAATAACAGATAAAGATGTAATATCAGTAAGTAAAGACCTGCAAAGTAAAGGATATAACTTGCAATACGACAGAACAAGCATCCAAAAGATCCGCCCAAAAGAGAACGAATCTCAAGAAATGTCACTGGTTATAATTCCCGCAGAATCGAAAAATAGCCCTAAATCAGCGCAGGTAATTTTTGCATCTAATGAAGAAATGACCTGTGTGGCTAATGCAATTATAGAAGATGGTGAGAACTATAGAAGAATAGAAGTGTATGAGATAGGTAATGGAACCGAAAAGAATTATGTGGTTGAGAACAGGGCTGGAACAGTAAGTATAGACGGTAAAACTATCATGACTGGATCACAAATAAGATCGGGTGCTGATTGCGACATCTGTCACAGTGTTTGCGACCGTATATCTACGGTGGATGTGGGTTATCCGGATTCTTCGTCTGTACTGCAGGATTCGCATGACCTACGTGCCCAGCTATCTGCGCGGGGCATGGGCTGTGTTTTGTTGGTATTATACCCCGCCAAACGGTGATACATGCTGACAGTCTATTGCGAATAAAAAAATTTGTGATGTGTATGACTATCGGATTCGCTATCAATAAGTGGAAGGTAAAATCATGAATGATATAGTGCCTTCGTTGTGTGGCCTGGTATCTGTTACTATACTTATCACATTTATACAGTTATATCCTTTTTATCTTAAGAAATATAGGAAATATAAATATAAAGGTCTGTGGAAGGGACTGGGAGAATCGCTTGGAAGCCCTGCAAGAGCCATCGTATACCCAATAAGCATTTTGATTGGTTATTTAATTTATATTATATTAAATATGTAAGGTTATAATAACAAACCCCTGTAGCTAACACATTCACACCACCTATGCAAGTGTGCTTTGCAAGGTTCCGGAGGATTTTGAGATCAATGTGAATAACCTGCCGATCACAGAGGGCAAAGTGCAGTTCATACGGCTGGTGTCGGAGAATGGGACAATTAGTGTGTTGAATGAGGCTTTCAGTGTCGATATATCATTGGCTCACGAGTATGTGTGGGCTACCATCGACACAAAACATGAACAATT
>RXIK01000248.1 GCA_004211975.1 Methanosarcinales archaeon
ATCCGTTTCGTGTGGTCTGTCACCACTCGTATGGGGGCTGCAGCCCTTCTATACCGGGGCTGCACTTCCTACCTATTTTTTTTATATGAGGCTCAGCAGTATTAGAACACAAAAACATCCGAAAAACAATTTTCCGAGACACTACACCCCCCTGGCGATGCATTACGTTTCATGAGCGAACTGGGCACCATCATTCTACTGTTCACCATATATCTTGCCAAGGCATTCGGTCTGCACGCAGTGATAGGGAGGTTCATGGGCGGGGCAGCCCTCTCAGGTGTGCCGCTCGCAAAAATAGAGGATGTGCAGAGCAAGGTTTCCAGCAGCTCCTACGGGATATTCGTACCCATCTTCTTTGCACTAATCGGACTATCAGTTGATTTCGGTGCGATTGCGGGCGCCAGGCTGTTTACGTTAATTGTGGTTGTGATGGCACTCGCAGGAAAGCTGATCAGGGGATTTATCGTGGCAAAAGCGGTTGGTTTTGATTCTCGTGACAGCCTGATCTTTGGTGTTGGGGTGATGCCAAGAGCAGGCATTGAACTTGTGGTCATATCGGTCGGGAGAAGCATGGGCATAATTGATGATCAGGTCTTCTCTGCAATCGTTCTGATGATCGCGGTCTCTGGTATTGTAACTCCACTCCTGAAGTTTGCAGCCCTCATAGTCTATGAACCGCGCTTACGCGGGATTTACGAAATACACTTCACAGAACACCACCACACTCGGCACCGGCCTCTACACGATTCATTATCTAGCATGAACATCGCGGATCGCATGTTTCTCTTCCTTAGGATCTGTTGGTTCCACTAAGGACATTTGTGTTATTTTCATGAGTGGGGATCTGTGCCGTTGTTTGCGTGCAGCATCCATATTCGGTTGGTTAATATGGGAGGGTATTGTTCATGTCAGGGCAGGATGTTCATAATTATGATTATAGTGAGAAGATAGTGGTACTCCAATCACAAGCACCTATATAAGGATGTAACCTCATAATGATTATTACCACCTAT
>RXIK01000249.1 GCA_004211975.1 Methanosarcinales archaeon
ATCTCACGCCTGCGGAGCTGGTCGCATGAGCAACCACAATGAAACAGGAAGCCCCAACCGAAGAGAAGAAGGATCCAGCGCAGGATGCCTCGCTCTTCAGAGCGGGGAGGAAGTCACTGTAACCTGATCTACACCACGCGTCCGATGTTACGCGAATACGAACTTTACAAAAATCTTGGGTTAGCTATTGATAGTGGTTATTATTATGTAGAGTCTGGCTACTGGATCGAGTTCTGGATGGGTGAGATGTATGTTGCCGTTGATGGGAGGGCAGACAAACTCGCAAAGCCGCTTGTTGAATTCAACAGCGCCGACATCAAAACTCTTGCAACCGGCGAGAGTTGGGATCTTGGCGGAGGATTCGCGCTCGAAGCAAAGCAAATTGATCTGGAGGGCGAGAAGGTCTGGCTCTGTCTGTACAAGAATGGAAAGGAGATTGATAGCGAGGTGATCGACACCGGTAATTTTGATCTGCAGGATCGTGTATACACGTACACAGAGGATGTGGCAGGAGAGGATGATGTCTCAATATTTTCATGTTATATCTCGGCAGTCTTCCGTGGGACCTGCTCCAATCTGGTACAGATCAAATATGTTTTCTTGATCGATGATGATGTGACCCGGATCAATACTGGTGATGTGTATGGTGCCATGGAAGTCACATCTGTAAGTTCAGCTGGTATCACTCTTAGCAATGATGAAACAACCCTCTGTCTGAACCCGGGCATAACCACGCCGATCATGGGCGATCTATCCCTCAAAACAACAGATAACACGAGCGCGATAGAGTTCTATCCGCATCTGGTCAGAGACAAACCACCCGTGCTTTCTGGTGGTGGTGGATTTGTACTGGATGATTGTTGGGTTGGTTCGGCATGGGATATGTCCGAAAACTATTCCATCGCAGCAAAGGACGTTTCTCTTGATGGGGCTAAGGCACGGATTATCCTTATGAATGGTGGTGTGGTGGTAGATGAGATTGTGCTGACAGAGGCGTCTGTA
>RXIK01000117.1 GCA_004211975.1 Methanosarcinales archaeon
GAGCGCGGAACAAGACCCGACCAGACAGTGACCACCGGGAGCCTGCGCACAATCGTTGACATCGCCAGAAAACACAGAGTGAAAGCACCCGCAATCGTTGTGATCGGCGACGTAGTGCAGCTACACTCCACGATTTTTTCACAAAAAATCGAGTAAAAACTGCCCTCCGGGTGGGGGTTGGTGGTATGCAGTCCCGAAGGGCAGTTTTTGATCAAACTTTTGTGAAAAGTTTGGTGAAAAGTTTGCGAGTGAGAAATGCCCTCATGGGGGGTTGGTGGTATGCTTTTTCGCAGATGAAAATATGTGGAGTGTCCCGGATGTTAGAGCAGATACTTCAGTGCTAAAACAATGATGTTAAGACGGTTATTTATAGTCTCCGCGGCAGAAGACCCGGTTACTTGTAGCGGGGGTGAAGTTACTGATGTAGATTTCCATCTTCGTTCAAGATCCCGAGCAGCTCCACAATTGAGTGTGCGGCGCGAGTTATGCCCATGCTTCGACTGTCTGTGTCCGTACCGGCAAGATACAGGTTTTTGATGGGTGTTCGGATGTCTGCAAATTTTCCGTTGATCGTGACCGCTGCTTTTTCAGGAATTGTGATCTGTTCGTGCTGCATCACTATGTGCTCGCTGATATTTGGGATGGCGCAGTAGATGGTTTCATAAGCCTTCTTTGTCTCTGATTTCTCAGGTTTTTTCTCATTTATCACAAACGCAAATCCCACAAGCTGCTTATCTTTCGGTGCAAGTGATGAGTCGTAATTGCTGATTGGCATTGCCCAGTAGGGATTATCCTTAAACCATACCTCAGAACCAATGTAGT
This sequence comes from Methanosarcinales archaeon, assembly GCA_004211975.1. Lineage (GTDB taxonomy): Archaea > Halobacteriota > Methanosarcinia > Methanosarcinales > Methanogasteraceae > Methanogaster_D. The sequence continues at coordinate 823 of RXIK01000117.1, forward strand.
TAAACTCGCTGAGTCTCCTGTCAAGACCCAGCCAGATGGTCAGGCTTTTAGTTCGGGCGATTCTGTTCAGGTCATCTGTGTAGGTCTCCGGAAGATCATTGATAACAGATGGCAGATCTTTTGCAAAGCCGGTGTAGATCACCATGTCGGAATAGTATATTTCATCTGCTTCCACGCCAACTACCCTGCCATCTTCCACAAGAATGCGTTTCACCTCGCATTCGGTCCGGATCTTAGCTGTTGTTGGAAGCGAGTGAAGAACTGCGTTTAGCAACGATTTAAGTCCTTTGCGCGGGTATCCCTGTGGGTCGGTGACCCGGTTTGTTGCAAGCCTGCTGATGTAGGTGAGCGGGCGGGAAACGATTTTAAGCGGGACTGCGGGTGCAAATGAGCTGCTTAACCTCGCATAGAGAGATGCATGAAGGTTGGATGGTAATATGGATCGGAGTATGGATTCGGTCTTCTGCGGGTCTTCGCTCTTCCCGACAATGTTTTCAAACTGTTCCTGCGTGACGCTGTCCCTGATAAAGTTGCTGCCCGTCAGGATCCGGTGGATGGACATCTCTTTCATTGACTTGCCCGACAAAAAATATGAGATTGTGTTAACAAAATCATGCGCATCTTTCGAGAGTGTGTGTGGCAGCGTTTCATATACAGACTGTTTGGAGAAGTCTACGCCAAAAGTAGAGAGTGTAAGCACTTTGGTGATAGCAGGGGCTAAAACAAGCATGTCCTTTTTTGAAAGCACATCAAATGCCATGAACTCCTTTAGGTTCGAAGGGAGCTTAACAAAACTGTGCTCGGTTCTCACATAGTAATACCCGTGATCTTCAAACACCGGCACATAATCAAAATAATTATCCATCAATCTCTTCAAGGGACCAACCGCAAGATGCGTGATGGCATGCGGTCCGGTGTCAACCTGAAAACCGTCAACCATATAACTGTTGCAGTTTCCGCCAACACCCCGACCTTTTTCAAGCACCATAACTCTCTTACCATGCTTTGACAGTGTCAGTGCAGCCAGAAGCCCGCTTATTCCTGCGCCGACAACAATAACATCATACTTCGCCTCCATTTTCACACTCGTGTTGTTGGTTAGTGGTTGAGGTAGTTAGTGAGATTACCGGACATTATCCAAATCCAATTGTATTCAGACTTTTTACCCACATCATGCCGATCCTGCCTCTTTCCTGTGCAGCGAAAGTCCGGAAGCTGCGGTTTTCTTCGCGGGATTCATCACAAGAAGATATCATGTTCCGATATGTGTCTTACGATATCGAGTTTCACACAACTGGTTTCGATGTCACGTGCCCCTGTAACCGGGCAATAGATCGCTCAAGTTACTTTCATGGTGATCGCCCCGGTATTCATGATGTCCCCTATTTTTCGACCAGTTTCTGGATGGTTTTTTCAAGTTCTGTGATCTTGTCTTCCAGGCGAGAAACATCGTCCTTTGATGCGATCTTTGATTTGCCGATGGCGTTGTGCACATCCATCGAGATCTTTTCATCGAGATCCTGCATCTGCTTTTTCTTCTCGGCAAGGAGTTCGTTAACAAGGGTTTTTCCCTCCTCTGTGCTCACATCTCCTTTTTCGACAAGTTCGTTTACAACCTGCTTGACCTTCTCTTCGGTGATTGCTACCGCACCGATTCCAAGAAGCCCCAGTTTTCTGAGTGATTCTATCATGATAAGCCTCCTCTATGCACAGGACACTTATCTGACTTATGTCTTTTGGAACAATGACTGGAAAAGTTTTAAAACCGGGGCAACCAAACAAACACCCGGGGAAGATCATGCCCATACAGAAAATTGGAGCTATCTCACGCACATACCGTCATATCGAGCGTTACCGCCAGATTCTTTCTGTTCTGTTTAAATACGGCTTTGGCGACATAATAGATGCCCTGCATATTGGACATTACATCAAGATCGCACTCCCAAAAAAGGTCAGACGACGGTGGGGGATGGTTGAGGAGTTCACCCTGCCAGAGCGGGTGAGACTGGTGATGGAAGAACTTGGCCCCACATTCATCAAAATGGGGCAGATCCTGTCCACACGCCCGGACCTGATCCCGATGGAGTTCATCACCCAGTTGGAGAAACTTCAGGATAATGTGCCGCCGTTTCCATTTGAAGATGTTAAGACAACGATCGAATCTGAGCTGGCTGCTCCGATCACAACGATATTCAGGGATTTTAGCGAGACACCAGTTGCAGCAGCCTCCATCGGACAAGTGCATCGCGCCACACTTGCAACTGGGGAGGATGTGGCTGTTAAGGTGCAGCGTCCTGACATCAAAAAAACGATCGAGGTTGATCTGGAGATTATGTTTCATCTGGCAACGCTTCTGGAGCAGAATGTGGATGCTTGCCAGATATATAACCCCACAAGGATTGTTACAGAATTTGCAGACACCATTAGGAAGGAGATCGATTATAATAACGAGGCGTTCTATATCGAGCGATTTTCAAGACAGTTTCTGGACGATTCCACGGTTTACGTGCCAAAAGTCTTTCCTGATGCGACAACAGCGCGTGTTCTCACGATGGAGTACATCGACGGCGTCAAAACATCTGACACCGATCGACTGGAAGCGGAGGGTCTTAACCGGAGTGTGATTGCAGCACGCGGCGCAGACCTGATCTTTGAGCAGATACTTGTGCATGGCTTCTTCCATGCCGACCCACACCCTGGAAATATCGTGATCCTGCCTGATAACGTGATATGCTACCTGGACTTTGGGATGATGGGGCGCATCGACAGGCAGACCAGAGATGAGATCGTGGATCTTGTTGTTGCGGTTGTGCGCCAGAACGAGGTAAAAGCGACCGATGTGCTGCTGCGGCTCACAACTCAGGATGTGCTTGTGGATCGCAGAAAAATGGAACTGGATGTTGCTGACCTGACAATGCAGTACATTGGAAAACCATTAAAAGAGATCAATGCAGGACGGCTCTTGCGCCAGTTCATGGATCTTGTCTCGCATCACCGTTTGCAAATTCCGCCAAACCTATTCCTGATGATAAAGGCGATCACAACGGTCGAGGGGCTTGGAACAGTGCTTGACCCGGATTTTGACTGTATGAGTTCAGCAACCCCATTCATCAAACACATCCGGAGGGAGCGAATGAATCCAAAACGCGTGGCATCGAACATGTTAAACGCAGGCGCCGAGATCATCCACCTATTTAAAGAGATTCCAGAGGCTTTTCGTGACATCCTAACACAGGCAAAGAGCGGAGAGACCACGATCAAGTTTGAACACAGGGGACTTGAGCCAATACAGAAGACTCTTGACCAGGTCAGCAACCGCATCAGCTTCGCGATCGTGCTTTCATCACTTGTCATGAGCTCATCGTTAATCGTGCTCGCAGGAATCCCGCCAGTATGGCATGAAATCCCGATAATCGGAATCATCGGGTTTCTCGGTGCCGGAGTAATGGGGTTCTGGCTCCTATTCTCAATTCTCAGGCACGGACAGATGTAAACAGTGTTTTACAGCACAACCGCACGTAACCTCCCGCACAAGAAGCGTTCACAGCAAGAAGATTGCGGAGGTGATCTCAAGACGTTTCGGGTCAAGAAGAACGTGTTGTTCGTTGACCCGCTTACAAAGCTGATTAAGCCGCAATCACAACTAAATCTGCTTGCGATACAAGAGGTGATGCAGGATGCGTAGAATTGGGATGGTTCTCGGGAATCTCATCTCGCGGGCGTGCGGACAATCGCGATGGCTCGCGGGCGAGGAGGCGGCAGCATGACCCGCTTGCTGGTGGTGGCGGCGGCTCTCGTGGCGGTGCTTGCGGCGACGTGTGTGGTGTCGGGGGCAGATGAGACGCGGCAGCGCAGCAGCCGCGAAATAGTTATATAAAGATTGGCAGCAGGAATGAATGAGGGCGGTAAATGCAACAAAACAAGTTAGTAGAATTAACTCCCGACAAATGGGGGCTGCTCGTTTATTTGAACGAGCATGATGCAGTGGATTTGACTACGATAAAACGCTTCATGAATGATATTGCAGAGTCCAGATTGACGCTTGCAGAAGACAATCTCTCTGTCGCGGAGAAACTCCTTGAAATTGGTTTAAGCAACCGAACCGTGATTCACAAATCGTATTACTCGATGTATCACGCTGCAAGGTCTGCTGTGTATGTACAGATGCAGCTTGATGTCAAGGAGCATCGAACGCTCGTGGGCAGGTTCAAAAAGCTACTCACAAGGCAGTTTGGAGATGGGACACTGGCGAGGCAGATGAATAATTGGAGAACAGAGCGTATAAAGTGTGATTACGATATAGGTGTGAAGGTTAGGGATGTGGTGTGCGAATCTGCGATATCAGACGCTTCCATGATCATTAACACAAGTAAAAACCTTGTGGAGGAATTTTAAATGGATAAAGAAGAAATCATAAAGATAATCAGGCACGAAGTTTCAAAGGAGTTTGGAGCTGAAAGGATAAAGGAAATCGAGTATTTCGGACCTTATGAGGGTGAAGATCTCGATGTGATCGTTTATGTTGAGGGGATCGATGAACGTGAGGATACCTTGAATGTTAGCATGCGGCTCTTTGATATGCTCTACGAGCTGGATCTCGATGTTCCGTTCCATATAACAAGCGCAAAGAGCGGCACGAGCGAGGAGGCAGCAGCATGACCCGCCTGCTGCGGCTCTCGCGGCGATGCTTGCGGCGGCAGGGGTGGGCGCGGCGGATGATGTGAATGTGACATTTGAAGGACGTTTCGGGGTTCTGTGTAATCAGTGTTATTCTGTGGCTAAAAGCTTTTATCAGCCACAGATTTCACAGAGGGACACCGATTAAATGTTATTTGCCCAAGATCAAGGTTCATTCAAGAGATTTCATACTGTGGTTGGGCTTATCCGACCGCACCACCGACGAGGCTGTGACCCGAACACCACATAGTGTGACAGCGCCCTTCTCAAGAAGGCTTTATGCACTATGGGTTCGCACATCCATCGCATGAAGTGTGGAGAACTTCGCCATGATTTGTGCATGGAACCTGAGATCTCGGTCATAGTCCCGGTTTTAAACGAGGCTAACTGTCTTGCGGCGACGCTTGAATCAGTCGCAAACCAGAATACAAACGTACCGTGGGAACTGGTCGTGTCAGATAGTGGCAGTACGGATGGAAGTTTTGATATTGCAAAGAGGTACACTGACCGTGTTATTTGCTGCGAAGAGCGTGGGATTGGGGCAGGCAGACATTTTGGAGCTGTGAATGCAAGCAATAGCAGCAGGTATTTCATATTTATCGACGCGGATACCGTGATACCTGGGTACTATCTTGCTTATGTATATGAAACATTTAAGACCGATCCTGGTCTTGTTGCATTCTCAACCGGATTTGAGTTCTCAGAACAATCAGAGCAGATAAAGCTTGCAGAGGCTGTTGCCAACAAGTATTTTCTGATGCGTGATAAATTGCTTTCGGTCACCCTTCCGGGTTTTAACACCTGTGTGCGGCGGGATGCATACGAGGAGTGTGGTGGCTACAGGAATGTTTTGCTTGAGGATGTGGACTTCAGCAGACGGGTACACAAGATTGGGGATGTGAAGTTTTTTCCTCACATAAAAGTTATGAACTCGTCCAGACGTCTGGAGTCAATGGGGCTTCTCGGAACGGTCTATTATTATGCACAACTGGATCTTGGCGGGAAACTGGATTCGACATTTATAGATCGGCTTGCACAGAAACTCAGAGTCGCGGATATGCGGGAATACGTTGGCATACGCAAGTGATATGGCGCTGACGGTACGGGGTGGGGGCTTTTATCTTGATGATGATGAACGGATGCTTCTTGTGAGCGGTAGTGTTCATTACTGGCGGCTTGAACGCTTGCGATGGGGGGAGATTCTTGATCGAGTATGTGAGATGGGGTTTTCAGTCATCTGCACCTATATACCATGGGGTGTTCACGAAATTTCCCGGGGAGAGTTTGATTTTGGCGAGATCAATCCTGATTATGACCTGGACGCGTTTTTAACACTTTGTGAGGATAAGGATCTGCGTGTGCTGCTGCGTCCGGGTCCGCATGTTAACTCTGAGATCACATATTTCGGGTTTCCAAAGCGGGTTCTTATGGATCCTCTGGTTCAATCGGTCACTGCCAATGGCACACCGGTGGTATTCCCATCGCCTCCAAGGATGTTTCCTGTACCGAGTTATGCATCAGAAAAATTTTATCAGGAAGTTGGCATATATTTCGATCGCGTCTGCCCGATCATACGAGATCATCTTCATCCGCACGGCGGTGTGATCGCTGTTCAGGCAGATAACGAGATGTCCTTTTTCCTGCGCACCCAGCCCTATGATCATGACTATTCAACCGGCGCGATTCTTCTGTATATAGGGTTCTTAAACGAAAAGTACCAGGATATCAAGCGGTTGAACAGTGCATACCGGACTGATTATGGTTCGTTTGATGAAGTGCCGCCACCCCGCAATTTTAATGCAGGGAAGGGGGATGATATTCCATATTATCTGGACTGGATCGAGTACAAGGAATATTATCTGCGGCACGGACTTGCACGTATCAGCGATATGTTAAAGGAACGCGGCGTTGCCACGTTTATGTACCATAATTTGCCAGGGACCTGCTTAAAACCACCATACAACCAGATTAAGATGGAAGAGATCGTTGATACGGTTGGGTTTGACCTGTACTACTATAAAGAGGAGTATCACAAGGTAAAACGGTGCGTCCAGTATCTCAGTAGTATGAGTCGCGTGCCGTTCATAACAGAGTTTGCATCGGGATTCGTCGCACTCCCGATCCCGGTCAAACCGATCATGCTCGATGATGCCGAATTCACAACTTATGCCGCGCTCATGCACGGATTTTCGGGGATTAATTTTTACATGTTAGTTGAGCGTGAACGGTGGGTTGGAAGCCCGATCGACCGATTTGGAGGAGTCAGAAAAGATCGGTTCCGGTTTTACCAGAGGTTTAACCGGATCATCAAACAGATAAATTATCAGAAACTAAGGATACAATGTGAAGGAATCCTGTTAGTAAACCGTGATTGTGCCCGTCTCGAACTTGCATCATCGCTTCTCACACCGATCCCGATCATTGGAGGTGTCACGCCGGAATACTATGTTAGCGAGAACAATCTCGGATTTAATGACATAATCCAGCTTGAATACGGGCGGCAGTGGGATGCGCTGTACTATGGGTTTGGCGCTGCGAAGTACGCTGTTACTATTGGGGATACCGAACTTCCACTGGAGCGACTTTCCAAGTACCGGGTGGTAGCAGTACCTGCATTTGATTTCATGAGCAGAGACGTTCAGGATAAATTAATCCACTATGCACAAGATGGTGGATGTCTTGTTATAGGACCAAGAATCCCTGAATACGATGAACACATCAAAGAATTTGAGATTATCGGAGAATACCTACCAAAACCTGACAGACGAATGGATAAGGTGATGGTGGAGGGTATCAAACTGAACGATGCAGATATATTTGATACCGGCGCAACCGACAATACAACTGATGGTGCAACCGGTGGCACAGACGATGCTGTTTCTGTTCTGACCGCTGACCCGGGAACAATCATCTACCAGCAGAAGATCGGGAGCGGTAGCATCATCCACTTCGGATTCCTCTTTCCAGGGATTACTGAGGATGTCCCGGCAGGGCTGATCAGCATAATCGATCGGATCGCAGCTGCTGGCGGGATGCGGCGCGTGATTCCATGTACTGACCCACAGATCGATGCAGCAGTGCATACATCGGACGGAGCAGATGGCAGAGATATTCTATTCGTTGCAAACACAGGAATGGGGTGGAAAGATGTTGATATCGGCGGGATATATCTTGATCCGGATAGTGAAGAGATGGTTGGTCCGGTGATCAGGATTCCTGCGTACACGGTCAGGATTCTTAAGGTTGCTTCTCATGATCGGTGAGGATATCAGGATCCTGGACTGGGGTGTTGAGCAGTGGAACAACCTCTACCACGCCCTATTTCACAGGGGCAAGCCAGAGGCAGCGATTATCATCATCCACGAGTCCGGTGTGCCACTGAAGATCATGCAGACCGGGCAGGGGTCAAGACCTGAACTCAAAGATCGATTTGCGGATGACCGGCAACTGAAAGACGTTGTCAAAGCGATACACCACGAAGAAGATGTGGACCGGGTCTATGCCATATCTTATCCTGCGATACGGCGTATATTCACCAGATTTGAGAGCACTGTTGACTTTGACGCCAATTATATCAAGCAGTTGTTCTCGTTAAAAGACGCCATATCATCAGAGATCGGGACCGGGATCTGCCAGTACCCAGGCGGCTCAAACTGGCTTTCTGATCTTGAGTATAAAACGGTTAAAAAGATCATGACTTTCACACCTGATGACGCACTTGTCATGCTCACAATCTTCAGCGGTAATGATATCTGGACAAACTGGATCATTGGAATCGAGGGAGGCACGATCAACCTGATAACAACACTCGATGCGATAAAGCCAGGAGCCAGATCGGTCGTGGATTGGCGACGTGAGTACCATCAGATCGCGGGTAGCGTGAAGAGACATTTTGGGGTTAAGCCGCTTGCGTTTTTCATGGACCACGAGACCTTCCGGGATCTGATCAGGAGTAAAGAGAAAACGCGGTTTTTTAGAGATGCACTATCCGGACGGAAGATCCTGTCAAAGGCACTGCCGATCAAGTACCGGATTATTTTGTTTTTGCAGAGGGTGTTTGGGTGGTTAACCGGTAACAGGCGAGGTGGGACGGGTGGTTCTTGAGTTGGCTTATACCATATCTGTCAGTGTTATGAAAACAACATCTAAGTTAATCAAATCAAAACATATTTAAAGCAATGCAGCAGATAAAGTGTCATGAAGACCGCTGTTGAATCCCTGCGTGATCTCGGGCTCACCGAGTATGAGGCAAAGGTGTACACTGCACTTGTAAGGATTCGGAGTGGAACAGCATCTGACATCCATCTGGTCTCAGGGATTCCGCGTTCTGCGGTGTATGGTGCGCTAAATAGGCTTGAAGAGTGGGGGATAGTTGAGGTTCAGTCCTCCAAACCAATGAGGTACCGGGCGGTTCCTCCAGAGATTGCCCTTGGAAAACTGAAAGATAATTTTGTGGCTGAAAGCGAAAACGCACTTGCTGCACTTGAAGAAATCTATCAAACACAGAAGGTGGGGGCGCGAGAAGAGGCAATATGGACAATAAGCGGAATAAAAAACGTAAGCGACAAGATTATCGAGATGGTTCAGGGGGCGCAGAACGATGTTATCTTCGCGGCGTCTTATCCATCGTTTCACGAGATTGCGAAGACATACCCGATTTTCAAGAGTATAAAAGATGTACTATCCGATAAAATTGAAGAGGGCATTACTGTGAGGGTGACTGGCTTACGGAGCGAAGGACTTTACGATATTGCAAAGGATACCCCGGGAGCGATCATAAGGGCATTTCCCACGGATAAGCCAACTGCCGGCGGCGGAATACTGATCGTTGATGCTAAGGATGTGTTGATTGCGATCATGAGCGAAAATGCAGATACCGGCATGTATGATCTCATGGCAATCTATACGGAGGGGGTTGGGGCTGCATCAATATTCAAACACTTCGTTGAGACTGAGTGGGATGCATCGGTTGCAATATGAAGGGAGCATAGGGGGCGGCTTATATCTCGATTAAGGATATTTTTGAGAAGCTCGGTGTTGTAATCGAGAAGAACCCGGGTCTGATACTCGCAGTTGTGGCTATTCTTATTCTCATCTCTTTTTCCGGTGCGCAGCAGATCGAGATGGGGACTGGTATCGACATGTTTGTCGCGAAGGAGTCCCGCCTTTACCAGGATTTTGATCTCCTGTACCGACAGTATTTTGGCACAGCAGCGATTGTGGTCATGGTTGAAGGCGGAGATGTGACCACGCCAGAGGTATTGTGCGCGATCGACCGCCTACAAACAGGTGTTTCCGGAACTGAGGGTGTTATAGAGGTTATAGATATCGCAAGCATGGTGAAACATGCAAACCTTGGCGTATCAGGGCGCAGCCGAATCCCGGGTGAGGGGAGCGCGATCAGGGTGCTCATCAATACGCTACCTGAAAAACAGCGCGGGATTGTGCTGCCTGACACGCGGCATACCGCTGTATTTGTAACCATGCCTGCACGAGCAACTGATGCCGAGATGGAGGGGGTACTATCCAATGTCGAGGATATGGTGGGATGGGCAGCGTTTCCAGCAGGATATAATGTCATCGTCACAGGCGAACCCGCGTTTGGTATTGCCATGAAAAACGAGATGAACTCGAGCATGGGACCGCTCCTTCTGATTGCATCGCTTCTGATGGTAGTTGTGCTCTTCATCGCGTTCAGACATGCACGGTGGCAACTCCTCCCGCTTCCAATCGTCCTTATTGGGATTATCTGGACGTTCGGTGCGACTGGATTTCTCGGAATACCGCTCTCGATGGTCTCGATGTCTGCTTTTCCGATCCTGATCGGACTTGGAATCGACTATGCGATCCAGTTCCACAACCGCATCGAAGAGGAGTTCGCAAGAAGTGCTGATGCAAAGAGAGCGGTAAGAGCGACAGTAAGACATACCGCACCTGCCGTCCTGATCGCACTGATCATCACAGGGCTTGGTTTCGTGAGTTTGTTTACATCAACGGTGCCGATGATTCAGGATTTTGGACTTCTGTGCCTGGTTGGCATCATCTGCTGCTTCTTTTCTGCTCTATTCATCGAAATCACGGTGATCTACACGCTACATCACATAGGCAACAGGAAGAATCGTAAGCAAATGACTAATCGGACGGTTAACAAGAATAATATGGCAGACAGTGCCGCCGAACGATTTTTCGGCAGTCTTGCAGTCTGGGCTGCAAAGAATCCCGTGCTGGTTCTCGGTGTCGCCGGGCTGCTCTGTCTCGGAGGGCTGTACGCCGACACCTGTGTTGGCATCCAGACCGATGTAAAGAAGTTCGTGCCATCTGACATGCCTTCACTTGTCGATATGCACCACATGGTCAAGGTTCTTGGCGGCACTGACCAGTTAAACGTGATCGTTAAGGCAGATGACGTGACCGATCCTACTGTGATCGAGTGGATGGATCGGTTTGCCGCACACGAGGTTGAACTACACCCCTATATTTCCAGTGGAGAAAGCATAGCGGATCTGATAAAGGCAACGAATCAGGGGGTGCTTCCAGAGGATGCCGGGCAAGTGGACGCTATTATTCAAACGATTCCCGAGAGCACAAGAGACAATTATATCTACGGGCGCACAACTGCGCTTCTCAACCTTGGTATCGGGGATGCGATATCAGGGCTCGGGCTTCCCCGAATCGAGCGGCTGATCAGACTCGTGGAAGATGATGTCCGGTGGATGCCGCCACCACCCGGTGTTACCGTCACGATCACAGGACAGTCTGTTGTGATGACAACGGTGATTGTGGCACTCACGACCGGCAGACAGTTTATGACGTTTGTGGGGCTCGTTCTGATTCTCGGTGGGCTCTTCTTGCTCTACCGCGACTGGCTGAAAGCGATAGTGCCAGTGCTCACAATGACCCTGGTCATCGGCTGGTCAGGAGGCGTGATGTACTTGCTTGGTATGGACTACACTCCAATGACCGCAACGCTCGGAGCACTGATCCTCGGCGTCGGCTCCGAGTATGCAGTGATGATGATGGAACGGTACTTTGAGGAGCGGGAGAACGGACTTGCCCCAATTGATGCAATCCGGGTGTCCACGGGTAAGATCGGAGTTGCAATCCTGGCATCCGGGTGCACGACTCTTGCAGGGTTCTCAGCACTGATTGCGTCGCCGTTCTCGATGAACCAAAACTTCGGAATCGTGACCGTTATCGATGTACTGCTCGCGCTGATCGCAAGTTTCTTCGTCTTTCCGGTGATTGTGGTGTGGCTGGATGGGGCGCGGGAGAAGAGGAGAGCGCGGAAAGGGGTGCTTTAGGATATGAGCCGTGAAATGCTTGGTTATGAGACTGAGGTGCTCTGGTTACATTATCCGGAGATATTGAATTGGAACGATCAACATTCAACATAAAAGATAAACAGAAACAAGGAGATGAGAACAGATGTTAAAGACAGTACATGCAACATACGGTGGTGAGGTGCCACGTCCCAAAGGAATCGAAATAATCAGACATGCAAAGACAAAAACCGGCTCTTTTTTAGAGACCGCTCGATTGCTCAGGTTAGAAGGTCCGGACGATTGGTCAAGTCATATCGAGGATTACCTCTACGGAAACAGGAGTGGGGAGGATACTGAATGAACACAACAAAAACAGCATTTGTAGCACTACTACTAATCGCAGCGCTCACCACACTCGCAACATCGATACCAGTCGCGTCCGCAGCAGGCTTGCCAGATGACCTCTCGCCGGGTTTCACATTCTCGAAAAACTTCTATGACATTCACGGCAAGCCAAACATCACCGCGTCAATCATCGGCGACAACGAGTTCGATCGGGGTGACGAGATAACACTCACAATTGACCTCATCAACCGCGGCGTCGTTCTCGGGTTCGAGTCCGACCGGATGCCTGACGACGACAACGAGATCGATCTTGCAGAGATGGAACTTGGATACGAACTCCAGCAGGTAAATGCAATCGGGATAACAGCAGTCCTCGCCACTCCGGACGGGGTCCCAATCGATGTGAAATCAGGACCGCAGCAGGTTGGCTCGATCAGAGGAAGCAAAGGAGCACGCGAGACGGTTAAATTCAACATCGATATCGATGAGAACGCGCCCGCAGGCACATATCCACTCGTCCTTGCCACGAGTTACATCTACCAGAAGAACGTGCAGATGGACGGCAATGTCTCTGAGAATAGGATGGATGGGAACTTCTGGTACGATACGCTCAACCAGACGCAAATACTTTACCTATCGGTCAGGAAACTTGCTGATTTCAATATCACAGACGTCTCATCCGATCTTCAGGCGGGGGAGGATGACCGGGTGCTTTCCATAACTTACCGGAATATTGGTGAGGAGGCAGCGGTGGACGCGGTAGCCCGGATCAGTGTGACCGACCCGTTCAGCAGCACCGACGATCAGGCATATCTTGGGGTGCTCGAACCGGGTGAGAGTGTGATCGCTGTATTCGTACTTGACACGGATTCCAGCGCAGCAATAAAGCCGTATGGAATCAACACGGAGATCAGGTTCAAGGATTCAGGCGGGGAGTTAAAGATATCCGAGTCAATGACCGCGAGGGTCACGATTGCACCCCTGATACCAGGGTCAGAGAAGATAAAGCCATACATATTCCCGATTGTGCTGATCCTGCTTCTTGCGCTTCTGGCAGTCGGGGTCAGGTACTATATCAGGAATTTCATGAGCGGTGGTTCCGGTGCAAAATAGACGGATTATGGTTGCTCTGATCGCTGCGACCATGATCATGATCTGCATGGCGCAGGTTTCGCTCGCAAAGTATATTCCTGAGAGCTACACACGATCCACAAACTACTACGACGTCACCGGCGACCCCCTCCTCGTTGCGACACTTGTTGGAGATAACGAGTTTCGCCGCGGCGAGGATGCGGTGCTTGAGATCACGCTCCAGAACTACGGGGCGATCTTTACGATCAAGGGAGACGAATATATCGATCCGGACGATTCAGATCATTCCAACGAGGAAAAACTTGCCGCGATCGAATTCGGAGTGGAACTGAAAAAATCCGCCGCAGACCGCTCCCGGGCTGTTCTTCTTGCAGATGGTGCGCCAATCGATGTCGCGGCTGAGGTCAGGGAGATTGAGACGATTGAAGCCGGCAAAACCGGAACCATGCGGTTTCCGATCCGTATCGATGATGACGCGCCAGCCGGAATCTACCAGCTACGTCTGGAGGTCTGCTACGATCACATTGATAACGTGCAAGTAGAAGGAACCCCGAACAACCCGGATGTTAACTACTGGAACGTGACAGAGACATGGAACCAGAGCATACCGGTTGTGGTCGAGAAAGAGTCAGATTTTAAGGTTGTTTGCGTCTCTTCCACCCTGATAGTTGGGGAAACTGGGTTTCTGAACATAACATACCAGAACACCGGCGAGGTGGTGGCGACAGATGCGATCGCCCGCATAAGCGACATGCTGCCATTCACTGCTGCCCGGAATCAGGAGCGCATCGGTTTGATTGCGCCGGGCGAGTCTGTGACCGCATCATTTGCGGTGGGGACTGATCGGAGCGCGGTTCCGAAAGTATACGATGTGAGCACAGGGATCCGGTTTAAAGACGAAGACGACGAGATCAAGATCTCAGACTCCATGCAGATCGGGGCAGTGGTTGCCCCAGGGGTTCCGTTTTCCGAGAAACTGGGTGCTGCGAAGTGGTGGATCATTGCGGCGGTGCTCGCGGTCATAGTGGCTCAGGGATGGCGGGCATGGAAACGATGAGCGCGCGGATGCCGGGCGGTGCGATCATGATAGCTTCTGAGACTCTCTTGGTAATTCGCGAGTGTGAGTGTCTCGTGGATGGATTGTGGTGATGTGATATTAAGTGCTTAAGGATCCTGAAGTTCACGAATGCTAAACCGGAATTAGATTCGTGCCATTTGTCCAAACGCACTAATTCATGATAAAAACTGACATAACTCGATAAAATTTCCGATAAACGACTGGAACTAAAGTTTAGCGATCAAGGGTAAATGAACAAACTCTGTATGTGTCGGTCACTGCAACACAAGATGCCAGAGACCGTTTCTGATCAATGAAGTGATAAAGAATAAAACTCATCTCAAGACGTCATCGTCTGTTTCTTCGTCCGGAACTTCTTTTTCCAGGTGTTCAATCTTGCAGAGTGGCGGATATTTCGTGAAAGCTGCGAGCACGGTCAGTGCCCTCGTACGAATTGACTTTCGTCCGCTTCGGGCGTATTTCTCCAGCATCGCTCGGTCGTCTTGCGAGAGGTTTTGGCAGGATAGTGCACTGTAAATGCGAGTTATGGCTGTATCTTCGGACTTTCGCGCCTTTGCTTTTCTTGCGCATTTCTTGCAGATATGGGCTGCGTGTCCTTTGCCAGTGAACTTCTCGTTTGGCAGGATCTTTTTGCACACCCTGCAGAAGTGTCCGCGATATCGTTTTTTCTTTGTCATTCGTTACCCCAAAAACAACCGGTCAAAGAGTTTCTCTCAGTGGTTTTCCAAAAAAAATAAAAAGAGATCCTCCCGCCGCGCAGGCGAGAGGATTTTCACCCGGGATCAAATCAGCTTCTTGATCGGGTGGTTTGGATCCATTACCGTGAGCCCGAGATCCTCTGCGTTCTCTGCAACCATGATATCGATCATAGCGGCTGCTGGCGTGATCATCTTCGCATTCTCGATTGGTCCGTACAGATAGTAGTCTGCACCACCGATTCCGGCGATCAGATTGGTTCCGATGTCAACAGGAGCCCATACATCGCGGTGCTCCTTCTTAAACGTCTTCATCCAGTCCCATGCGGACGCTGAGTTGTGGTATCCTGCGCCAACAGGGAGTCCGAGTCGTGCCTTCACAGCAACGCCTGCACGAACGTTTGCGCCTGCGCCTGCTCCAAGTGGCATTGCAGCAACGTCTATGAGTGGCTTGGTGATGCCGCAGTCTGCAGCGATCTCAAGCATGCCCTTATCGATTCCTGCTGCGCCTTCCTCAAGGATCTCGATCTTTCCTTTGACGCCGCCTTCGGTTGCATTGAATGCAAGAACGATCGCGGATGTTAGGTCAGATTCCTTGACCGCCAAGACCTCGTCTTCGTGTATGCTTGCGTTGATCGAGTTGTGTATGGCGCGATCGGCAACACCGATCTCGGTTGCATACCCAACACCGTACGCTCGGACGTCACCTGCTGAAGAGTCAATTAAGAACGGCTCATCATATCCGTCTACGAACCAGTCGATGTATTTTTTCATCGCCTCGTTCGTCTCTGCAACGATCTGGTTGCAGTGCGGGTTGCCTGTGATGTCACTGACCTCTTCTGCTGCAGTCCAGAGGTTGTCAGCAGCGTTCTTGTCGAATTCTCCTTTGTCCTCATCCGTTACGATCTTGTGCCTGTTATAAAACATCGAACCGAAGAGTACGGTTGGATATTCACCTGGCTGACCTCCTAT
This sequence comes from Methanosarcinales archaeon, assembly GCA_004211975.1. Taxonomy (GTDB): domain Archaea; phylum Halobacteriota; class Methanosarcinia; order Methanosarcinales; family Methanogasteraceae; genus Methanogaster_D. The sequence continues at coordinate 16,944 of RXIK01000117.1, forward strand.
AGCTGTGCCTCCTAAATCGAAGACCTTCTGTTCTTTATCAAATCTGAACATATTAATACCTCATACAATTCCAGTCAGGATTGCGTATGCTAACACGATAACAATCCCTGACGCTATTCCGTAGAGTATGCCAATATCCCTACCAACCTTCTTTCCAATCCGCTGATATATCTCGGAATTCACGAACTCAATCTTCTCATCGATCTCGTCCAGCCTTCCCAGAACCTTGTTGTACTCAGACCTGTCAACGACAACGTGTGGAACGATGACCTGTCCTTCTTCTGCCATATTTAATCACCTCTTACATCCACAGTATCGGTGCCAAAACCAGTATGAGGGCAAACAATATGCCTGCTGCGACACCGATTGGTGCGCCGGCTGTGAAGCCCGAATCCAGTTTCTGGTTACGTGCGATCAACTGCGCACGGCGCCGTATGCTTTTAACAGATGCCTCAAATGGTTCCATGAATGGATCAACCACCATAGGGGTACCGATATCGTACGCGATCAACTCTCCCGCTTCTTCCACAGGAGATTCTTCGGAAACTTCCTCTGCAACTTCTGCAGCATCGGTGGCTTCCTCGACGGTTTCTTTAATCTTTTCTTCTTCTGCCATCGTCATACACCTCATACAAGGAAGTTAAGAGCGCCTTTCGCCATTACTGTAAGACCAAGAAGGATCAGTGTTATCGTAAGACCGATCATGATGCCCTCAATCTTGGCTGCGTAGACACCTGCTGCAAACTTGTTCATGTCGCCTATGCCAATCATAGCGGCTTCAAGCTCATTGATTCGTGAGCGGACCGTTGCAACTTCTGCTGCCATTGGCCTGAATCCTTCGATCTCTTCTTCGCCTCCACCTTCCTCCATCTTGACTTCCATCGGATCAACATCAAGTGCTCCAGGATCCTTTGCAACGCATGCCTTGATCGCGGCTGTTATCTTGCCCTCGTCCTCGGTGTCAATCAGGTCAATGCACTCGACAACCTGCTCCTGGAATCTCTTTATCGCTGCATCATCCAGGTTCTGGATGAACGGAATCGCTCCTACCGATTCAATGATCCGTCCGTCCTGATCGATTCCGTTCTTGTAGAAATCGAGTAGCGCATGTCCTGTGATATGACCCTTAACCTCCATTCCAGTTACGATAAGGAACCTGATATTCGGGTTTGATACGATGTTTGCGACCAACTTCTCGATTCCGATGTTCTCGGTCTTGCACGGTCCTGTGATCGATGCACCTGCACCGAGCGGGAAGTCGCTCATGTGCGATCCGCATGTGGTGACTGCAACGCAGTTTTCAGGGTTTCCGATCTCAAACTCGCCCGGAAGTGGGGGCCATGGATCAGTTGTTGCTGATTTTGCCATTGTTTAGGTCCCTCCCATTACAAGTATTGCCATCGCTGCCATGAACGCGATTATGAGTCCGATTACAAGACCATAGAATAGGTTCGCATACACTCCGGCACCCGGTGCGGTATTCTCTCGTCCTGGATATGTGTTTAACAGTTCTTTATCCGGTTCGAGCGAGTTCATCAGATCATCGGCAACGTCTTCGAGTATGTCCAGCTGTGCCTGAATCGAAACGAGCGAGAACATGATCAAGTCATCCCGCTCCTCTGCCACAACTCCAGACATCGGGTCAAGGATTATGTGGAATTCGGGTACTGTTCGTGCGACATCCATCTACATCGCCCCCGGTGGAAGTAGTCCGGTTCCAACCCAGCCCGCGCCTGCGTCGCGCTTAGCTAATTTCACGAAACCTCTGAAGGTTACATACCAGATGACAAGCCCTACGACGGCTGAGATTGCACCTGCAATCGGGTTAATAGCAATCGAGCAGATTCCTGCGATTAGCATCGCAATCGCGCCGCACGAGTATGCGTGTACCATTGTCCGGTCCTGAGTCTCATCAGGTCCAAGACTGGCGTTGAACGGATGCAGAATACCAAGTGCACCAAGAATGAAGATTGGTGCGATGTATCCGGTTGAGACAACATCCCTTGCGATATCCGGAAATTCCAGGCTTCCTGCAACCATTACTGAAAGCCCGGTCAGGACGAGTACGCCAGCACCTGCAATCTCCGTTAAGCACCGCTCCATTACAGGGATGTTTAATTTGATGACCTTGTTTGCGAGCGTTCCTACGATAAATCCAATTGCAAGCGCAAGCGCCAGACCTACGATCGGTCCAAGGAATGGTATGTCCACCATCCATCCGAATGCAAGCCCAAACATCGCTGAGATAATACCCATACCAAGAGCAAGCATCCCAATCGACGGGACACCGGTCCCGATACCGTAGCTACAAACACTGCGCACAGCATTAGCTCCCATCTTGGTTGCAAATATCGCACCGATTCCCGCTAAGAACGCGAGATATGGTATTCCGGACATGCCTGCTATGTAGATTCCAACGAGTCCTATAACAATTCCCTTTGCATCTATCTGGTTTGCAGTCTCCGCAGATACTTCTGACATATCATGCACCTCCCAACGCTGGTATTCCCGGGATCATTACTGCGACGATTCCGCAGAGAAGCGATGCAATAAAGCATGCAAGAATAGCCTTTGGCACTCGCTTGAACTTCGGATCATGGAATCCCTCGATTGTTCCCTGTATGTTGTACGACGGTAACACTGCGTTTACCAAAAAGACACCTATCGCAAATATACTGGAGATTGCAGGATCGCCATTCACCCACATCAACATGCAGTAGACAAGTGATCCTCCGAGACCTCCGAGAAGACCTCCGATTGCACCGCTCACGAAGCATACCGTTGGGATGCCCTGTCCAACAGTTCCCGGCGCGACATACGGCGCCTGCGAGTCACCAGTGATCGGGTCGTAGTCTTTCTTCGCTGATGCCGGCGGTACGCCCACACCATAGATGTATACCCAGTTTCCAACAAGCATCGTTACGGTGATCATGATCATCGCGCCAACCGCGCCAGTTGCGGATATCAGTACGACATCAGATATACTTGCTTCGCTGACTCCTGCCAGGGTCATATACATATATCCTGCGGCAAGCAGTCCTGTGAGTCCTGAACCAGCAGCAAGCTGCACGGTTCCTGTTCCAATACCGGTTGCCTGCGCCATAGCTGCAGGAGCTCCTCCTACCGGAACAAAGTGAACACCGACCGCGATACAGAGACCACCAAGGATGATTCCTATAATCGATCCCCAGTTCTCTGCAAGCATTCCTATAACAGTAATATCGCTCATGCCTCTATATCTCCTGCGTATTCTGGAAACGGTCCGTATTTCTTTCTGGCATAAGTCTCAAGCTTCCGGTTGTAGAGGGCCAGCACAAGAACGATTGTCAGTCCTGCAATAACAGCACCCCATCCATTGATGACATGTGCGAATACTGTTGATCGCCAGTTGTCAAGGAATACTACCATACCAAAAGCAATGCCTGTTGCAGGTCCTCCGAACTTTGAGCAGAACCATGCGTTGTCTATCGATGACCTAATTCCGGCCTCTGCAAACCTGGTGATATTCCCGGAGTCCGCAGCGTTCAGTCCAGAACCGAACTTGAAGTCCTGGAACTCTCTCTCTGCACCGTAATGTACGTCACCTGTGGATGATCCAATCGCACCAACACAGAGTCCCCAGATCAGTGCAATCACTGGAAACGGGAACGGGTGTCCGCCTAGACCAGTTATTGGATCCACCATGACATACGTCATGACGTACGAAATCAAGACGATGCAGAACGTCGTTATGTATGCGTGTCCCATCAGCGAAAGGACCTGATTACGCAATACATCGAGATACACGTACTGGTTAAACCGTTTCTGACTTGTGCTTCTTCCTATGTAGGATGTAACTGAGTATATCCCGTCCAATAGCGCGCCAACAAATGCGCCAATTGCGATCGCGATAAGTGGCGATACATCCGTAGAAGCCATCAGCATCGCGGCAACGCCTGCGCCTGCTGCACAGATCATCGCGTTTGAAGGTGGTTCACCAGAAATAGCTTTGTTGAATATTCTGTGCGGATAGCCAACTTGTGCAGCCAGCTGAACCTGCGAGTTCGGATTGCTCTGTGATCCGATATCTGATTCGAGGTCTTCGCTGCATCCTGCGACTGTGGCTGCCGCACCCATGAGGGCTACAAGGCCCATACCCATTGCGGGTTCCATTCAATTCCTCCTATGTTTTTTATTGGTTGTGACCCATTCTTAGCGAGTAGGTCGTGACCTTCGTTTGGTCGAATGGTTGCGAATTATTATCCGAAGGGATATTATAAACCTTTCGAGCAATGTGCTGTGGTCAACTGTTATGATGCGGTTGGATGTTGGTTTAGTAATATGTATTTACTTAATCGTGTTACGAAATCCACCAAGACCACCAAATACTATACCATAACCACTCCAAAGAGGTTGCGCAAGCAGCATACCCGGGTCTTAACCACCATTGCCCAAACCACAAACCACACCGAAACTTTTTACTAAACAGATGCACAACTAACAGGACGAAAGAGGCATAACTATGAACATAGGTTTTATTGGTGCTGGCAAGATCGGTGAAGCGCTAATCCAGGGCGTGCTTGCTGCAAATCTCACCAGAAGCAACCAGATCTTCGCAAGCGATGTGAACAGCAAACATCTGCAGATGCTGCATTCAAAACTAGGGATCAACATATCCGTGAACAACACAGACACCGTGGATAATGTAAACACCATAATTCTCGCGGTAAAGCCCCAGATCATCAGCAAAGTTCTGCAATCGATCAACAAGAAGATCACAGATGAACATCTGGTTATCTCTGTTGCGGCAGGAACCCCAATTACAACAATTGAGGATGAACTGCCAGACGGCGCGCACCTGGTCCGGGTGATGCCAAATATCGCCTGCACAGTCAAACAGGCGATATCTGCGATCACCCCCGGCAACAATGCCACAGAATCAGATATCGAGGCTACGCGCACAATATTCGGGTCGGTCGGACGAGTTGTTACTGTGCCCGAGTCAATGATGGACGCCGTCACCGGGCTATCCGGAAGCGGACCTGCGTTTGTGTTCCAGATCATTGAGGCACTCTCTGACGGCGGGGTGCACGAAGGACTCCCAAGAGACATCGCCACCAAACTCGCCGCACAGACCGTGCTTGGCGCGGCTGCCATGGTTCTTGAGACCGGCGAGCATCCGGGCGCGCTAAAGGACATGGTCACATCTCCAGCCGGCACAACGATCCAGGGTTTGCGTGCACTTGACGAACACGGGGTCCGCGCGGGAATGATGGCAGCAGTAATTGCTGCAACCCGGCGGTCAAAAGAACTTGGATAAACACCATTTCTTTTTCCCCATGCACGCTCATGCAACACTCAAACCACCGGACAATGACAACATGCGGTAGCGCAGACCGAAATCTCATGGCAGGACACCTGCGGAAACACAGATACCCTTATTATCTCATAAAATAAGTCAGATCAAAGGTGAAAACGTCAATGAAAATGCCAGCACAATTTCGAACACACTGCCCATACTGCAACAAACACACCACACACAAGGTGGAAAAGGTGAAACCGGCAAAAGCATCATCCATGACCCGGATCGCACGGCAGAAGAAACGACAGAGCGGTATTGGGAACAGTGGAAAGTTCTCGAAAGTCCCTGGTGGCGACAAGCCAACCAAAAAGGTTCATCTCAGGTATCGGTGCACCGAATGCAAAAAGGCGCATGTGCGGCCGTGTTTCAGAGCGTCCAAATTCGAACTGGTGGAATAATCATGGTAAAAAACAATGAAAATCTAACACCTGCCCCAAAAAGCAGGTTTCTGAAGGTTAAGTGCGTGGACTGCGACAACGAACCAGTAGTATTCGGAAGCGCTAGCACGCATGTGAAATGCGTTGTCTGTGGGCGAGCACTTGTAGAGCCAAAGGGTGGCAGAGCTAAGATACTTGCCCCGATCCTTGAAGTTCTGGAGTGATTATTATGCGAGACTGGCCAAAATCAGGTGATCTGGTCGTGTGCACCGTCACAAAGGTGATGGATTTTGGCGTATTTGCAGAACTGGACGAATACGGTTCAAAGGAGGGCATGATCCATATCTCTGAGGTGGCTGCCGGGTGGGTGAAGTACATCAGGGATTATGTACGCGAAGGGCAGAAGATCGTGTGCAAGGTGCTTGCGGTGAACCCACAGCGCGGTCACATCGATATGTCATACAAGGATGTGAACGAGCATCAGCGGAGAAAGAAGATCCAGGAATGGAAGATCGAAATTCGTGCAGAGAAATGGCTCAACTTCGCAATAGAGGATGATGACACCAGATATCAGGTCGCAGACAAGCTGGTCGATTCGTTCGGCAGTTTGTACAACGCTTTTGAAGAGGTTGCGATCTCTGGTGAATCGGTGCTGGATGATGCTGGCATTGAGAAAGAACATGCAAGCCAGATCGTCAAAGTTGCGATAGAGAACGTGAAGGTTCCTTTTGTCAATATTACTGGTTTCGTGGATCTAATGTGTCCCAAACCCGACGGCGTAGACCTGATCAAAGAAGCACTTGCAGCGACTGCGATCGATGAGGGCGACGAGGTCACACTCACCGTCCGCTATGTGGGCGCTCCACGATATCGTCTGCAGGTCACTGCACCAGACTACAAACTGGCAGAGAAGGTGCTGAAAGGTGCTGCAGATCGTGCAATAGATAAGATAGAGCGTTGCAACGGGACCGGCACATTCCACAGGCACGAAGAGCCTGCAAATGCGTGAAATGCCAGCCGGGATGTTATGAAATCGAAAATCCTTAAATGCACTCAGTGTAACAGATATACGCTGGAAGACACTTGTCCGGCGTGTGGTTCCGCAACCGTAAACCCGCGTCCCGCCAGATTCTCCCCGGAAGACCGATATGGCGAATACCGACGTCGTATGAAGGCATTTCACAATAATGGATCGATTTCACAATGATAGACCAAAAAGAACTCGATGATGTCGATAGACAACTGATAAATATAGTTCAGCTGGACTTTCCACTGGACCCCCACCCATTTCGCACGCTGGGAGAGCAGATCAGCATATCTGAAAAAGAGGTCATTAGCCACCTTAAGAAACTCACAGAACTTGGCGCCATACGGAAAATCGGTCCGATCATCGACACAAGAAAAATCGGGGGAGATAGCACGCTCATCGCGATGCGGGTGCCAGAGCACGAGATCAACGAGGTTGCCATGCAAATCAACAGCTTTGACGAGGTGTCACACAATTATCTGCGCCCTGGCACGTACAACTTATGGTTCACAGTATCTGCACGGAGCAAATCACGACTGCTCGAGATATTCAGCGAAATCAAGAAAATGGGCTACCCGTTTCTTGATCTCCCGGTCGAGCGAATGTTCAAGATTGGCGTAATGTTCAAGGTGTAATCATGAACGTTATTGATATGCAACTAATAAAGCTCACGCAAAATGGAATTAAGCTTGTTCCAGAGCCTTTCAAAAAAATTGCGGTTGAACTAAACATTTCAGAAGAAGACGCAGTTCAAAGGATCGGTTCGCTGATCGACCGAGGCATCATCCGCAGGTTCGGGGCGTCAATCGGGCATCGCGCACTTGGCATCGTTGCAAATGCGATGTGCGTCTGGAACGTTCCTGATAAGCGCATCGAAAGTGTAGGAACCACAATGGCAGGATTTGATGAGGTTTCACACTGTTATGAGCGCGCAAGATGCCAGGACTGGGACTATAACCTGTACACAATGGTTCACGCCCGCACACAAGAAGAATGCGAGCACATCGCACAAGAGATCTCGCGGGCTACAGGCATCACCGATTACACTATTTTGTTCAGCGAAAAAGAGTTTAAGAAGACTGGCGTGCGGATATAACGGACAGTCACCGATACCTGCCCCGCGCCTCAATCTCGCGCACACGATCAAGCACCTGATCAGCCCCCGTAAAGGTGCGCCGGTATCCTGCTGAAAACGCACCCTCAAGTCCAGGATCGCCGTGTGTGCTCATAAACGTCTGGAAGAGGACGTGCACATCGACGCCCTGTGATTCCACGTTTCGTTCGAAGTAGCCAAGCCCGAAATCGATGAAGTATATCCGGTTATCGGCATCGTTCAAAATCAGGTTTGAGGTCGTGAGATCACCGTGAATGATCCCGCAGCCATGCAGCCTGCCAACAAGCTCGCCAACACGCTCGCTCACCCGCATATCCAGCACGTTCTTCAGCGGCTGACCTGCGATAAACTCCATCGTGATCGTGTAATTCATGAGGTCAACATCATGGATGATTGGTGTTGGAACTCCACATCTGCGCGCTTCGGATAGGAGTTTTGCCTCCATTCGGGTTCTTGTGGATCTGATTCGTGTGTCAAGGTCGGGGAGGCGGTAGTTTTTTGGCATCCTTCGCTTTATAATCAGGTTATCGCTGCGCTCGATCACGGCTTCTGCTCCGGCTGCTAACTGCTGATCCATGAATACCGATTCTCGCGGGCATCAATATTAATGATCGCTCTTTGCCGCGTGATTTTTTTGTTTGATGACGCTGGAATTGAGAGACTTTTTAATTTGTTCTGGTCGGTTGAACAACATGATGCCAATCCTGCAAACAGTGGCAGGATATGACTTCCGAATCAGTGAAATCAGTGTTTATCTGTGGCAAATAAAACTTTTAGCCACAGATTAACACTGATTTCACAGATTAACGATATAAATGACTTTTCAGATTGCTAGCGCTCAATTTTATCAGTTTTGCTTACACAAGACAACCCAGGGTAACCAGAAAATAATAAAAAGTCTCGGAATTGAAAACCAACAGTATCTCCAGAATCCGGGCTATGAATCGCGTAACTGTTGGTTTCCGATATACTCAAGGTATAAGATATGTACACCAGATAAGTATTATGAAACGTGTGCTCTGGTGGCTGATTGCCGGCACAAAAGGTGGAGTGAACCGTGCCAGGATGATTAATGCATTGAATGACCGACCGTACAATGCTAATCAGCTGTCAGCAGTGATGGAGCTGGACTACAAGACGATAAGGCATCATCTGAAGGTTCTTTCTAAGAATAATGTGGTCATATCTACAGGAAATGGCTACGGCGCGATGTACTTTCTATCCCCTGCGATGGAGGAGAATTACGCACTCTTTGAAGAGATTTGGGAGAAAATTGGGAATAAATTCAAGTGAGGATGCGATAACATGCAACTATCTATGTACGATCCGGTTTTTATAATGAATGTTAAGACGGTGATGACCACGGCAAATGTGGTGCTGCTGGTTTTATTGCTGGCTATTTATGTTCGAAGTTACGCACAGATCAAATCGAAGTTCACGCTGGGCTTGATGATATTTGCGTTTCTTTTGCTTTTACATGCAATCACATCGACTCCAGGCATGCATGCTGCGGGCGGGCGCCGGATGTGTATGCTCGGACCGCTTGATGTGATACCGGACATACTCGAATTTATGGCGTTGTTGGTGCTGCTGTACCTCAGTTCGGAATGAATTTGGGTATGATTCTGGTGAGATTTGGATATAATTTGGGAATAATTATATATATCGAACCCACTGATTGAGTACTGCCTAAATGGGCTAAACTCAAACAAGGTGAAAACAACAATGAAAACAAGAACAATGACTGGAATACTGATCGTTGCACTGGTTGCAGTTTCCGCAGGAGTTGCTGCCGCCCAGTACGGTCAGGGTAGCGGCGCTGGCGGCGCCCAATATGTAGACGGCAACAACGATGGAATCTGTGACAATATCGGCGACCGCCCGGGATTCGTGGACGATGACGGCGATGGAATCTGCGATAACGACTGCGGACGCGGACGCGGTGGATGCGGATGCGGCGGCAGGGAGTTTGTGGACGAAGATGATGATGGCATCTGTGACAACATCGGCAGCAACGGCAGGGACGATGACGGCGACGGCATCCCGAACGGACAGGACGATGATTATGAGCCGCCGCGAGATGGACGCGGCCGCGGTGACGGACAGGGCAAAGGGCGTAACCGATAAGTCTGTGCGGTGTGCGTGGAATGTCCACGCACTCTTTTTTTACGGTATATGAACTATAGCGTCAAGTCATTCTACGCACCAGTTCCATTTATGAAAACGTATATCGCCAGCTCCACCCGAAGGACAGTTTTTACTCGATTTTTTGCGAAAAAATCGTTTTTGAGGGACCAAAACATTTTTGAATAATGTATCACTATACTCTAACGGGAGCGGAATATGAAACAGAACATAATATACCTATCAGTCATCTGCATCGCGTTATCCATGATACTGATCTGCGTGCCAGTTATGGCAGAAGGTGAGGGTGGCGGCGACGGCAGCGGAATGGGTGGCGGCGGAAACACAGACATCGCCTCAGTCTCATCCGGGCTACTATCACTACAATACATTCTCGGAGGACTTGTTGCATTAGCAGGACTCATCCTCCTGAAAACAACCAAAATCAATTGGAACATCCGGATACTCCTGATGTGCGCCGTCTTTATACTCTTCGGGGTGCTGGTAGTCATGCACCAGCCAAGCCCACTACGCACAGTGGTGGACCCGGTAACAGCACTCATAATCGGCAGCACAATCACCATTAAGAAAATAACAGCGCTAATCTTCATCGGCAGCCTTTCAGTCATCGGGGCAAAACTATTCTGCGGGTGGGTCTGCCCGTTTGGAGCACTACAGGAGATTATAAACAGGATTCCGGCACCAACTGGAAAAAAGATCAAGCTGCCATTCAATATCTCAAACAGCATCCGGATCTCGATATTTAGCATTAGCCTGATCATGGTTCTCGCAACAGGAAGCGATCTTTACACATACCACAACATCCTGAACCCATTTGAGCTCTTTGACTGGCATTTTGAGCTGGTGCTATCAGTTCTGGTCGGAACGATCCTGATCGCATCACTATTTGTGTACCGCCCGTTCTGCTATCTTGTGTGCCCCGTCGGGCTACTATCATGGCTACTTGAGCACATAAGCATCTTCCGCGTGCGCATCATCCAAGACCTGTGCAATAACTGCAATAAATGCATCCGTGTTGCACCATGCCCATCGGTCAAAGCAATCGTGAACGGTGATACGTTGCAACCCGACTGCTTCGCATGCGGCGTGTGCATTGACGCGTGTCCGACTGATGCGCTGAAGTTCGGAATCCGGAAGCCAAGGTACAAGCAAAACAAGTCTGATAAATAACCGATATAACCGGTTGTTTGAACACTTTCACGCAAAATACCAAAGAGCCAAAATCTGAGACTTTTTAATTTGTTCTGGTTGGTTGAACAACATGATGCCAATCCTGCAAAAAGTGGCAGGATATGACTTCCGAAATCAGTGAAATCAGTGTTAATCTGTGGCAAATAAAACTTTTAGCCACAGATGAACGCTGATTTCACAGATTAACGATATAAATGACTTTTCAGATCGATAGCGCTCAATTTTATCAGTTGTGCTTACACAAGACAACCCCTGGTAACCAGAAAATAATAAAAAGTCTCCAAAATCCATGGTTATTCCCTCAGCTAAATACACGCAGTTTGTAACTACTCAAGCACCTAAAACCACCATCATAAGACTTCAATACACCGGAACTGCCCCCGACATGGTGGATACTGCAACCAAACATGGAATTTAACCGTAGACTAAGGGGGAAGCGATCACTCACGCCCCCTCATCTAAAAACGGTACGTGAGACTTTCACCGCATATCACTCAAGCATCATTGCAACCCTCAAAGTATCCGGCAACAACAATCATCCGATTACCACTTTTGTAATTCCTGTTTTAATCCTATTAACACTATTTTGAGCGTTTACAAGTCTCTCGCCTGGTTTAGACGTAATTAAGTATTGCCCACATAAGCTTTCTATGCAAAGCCTCTAACTGCGTGAGGAACACCTGAAACACGATGTACCGGATCATACGAAGCAGGGGCGATTCAATCACCATCATCAAAGATGAACAGCTCCTCAATCGTCGTCTCCAGAACCTTTGCAACATCATGAGCCAGTTTGAGCGACGGATTGTACTTTCCCTTCTCAAGAAACACAATTGTCTCCCGTCTCACCCCGACCTTCTTTGCGAGCTCTTCCTGCGTCAGATTATACCGTGCTCGCAGCTCCTTGATTCTGGTGTTCACCGGGCGTCGCCCCTCCGATTATAATACCACGTGAGCATGATCCACGACCCCATACCAACAAGGAAGAGCTTGGGCGAAACAATCCTATAATCAAGATTTAGTCTTCCGAACATGGATATTAATTGAACGAGAGACAGGGTCACAAGCAGAATCAAGAACGCATGATAACCTGCCTTCTCCTTGATTCTATTAGACCGTTCGTCCTGTATCAGGTCATCTTTTGGTCTTGCTGCTGTGATGGTAGCTATGGTGATTGCACCAACCCCCATGATGATCATGGCAAAACCAATCCCCGGATAGGTGGAACCGGGAAGAAAACTCATCATAAGAATACCGGTGATTATTAATAGAACAGCAATACCGATGAAACGCAGGATATATTTGTCACTTCTGAATTTCATCAAACCACATCCCCCTTCCTGCTGTAGTGCCACCTGAAAACGCTCCACGAAATCGTTCCGACAACCATCGCCGCATAGTACAGATCCACAAGTTCGATTCCGATCTGCCATGCCCGATCCGACCAAAACAGGACGGTTATCGATACCAGAACCAGCCAGAACGCAGAGTTGCCTGCTTTTTCGTTGACTCTCGTGACCCGCTCGTCTGCCACGAGTTCTGTTTCCGGCTTTGTTGCGGCGTGTAACAATATAGCAAACATAAGCAGCCCGGCAACGATCAAAACCAGACTAAGGAAGACCTGCGCTCCGGAAGTCATCCCTAAGGGCATTATGGCAATAACCAGCACAATCACAATCAGAACGACCCGTATAAACGACAGAATCTTCTTGTTTGCCATTATACTCATTCATACATCCCCTGTTAGATAGAAGCAATCAACCCCCAAAACACTGCCAGATAGCAGGAACCAGTGCAGACTCATCGCTCCTACAGCTGTTTTTGCCATTCTTGACAGGCGTTCACTTTTTCCATGATCGGTGCCCCTCATACCACCTCACCCATCCTTCTGTAGTACCAGAAAGATATGCCATAAGAAAAGATTACAACGGAGAGGGTTGCATAGTATAAACTACTAAGTTCAAGGTCCAATGACCAGATTTTATCCACCCAGAATAGTACTGTTACGGATAACAAAACCATCACGAGCGCGTTCAAACTGGCTTTTCCTTTGATCTTCGTAACCCTTTCATCCACCACAAATTCAGTTCTTCGTTTTGATGTTGCAGCAGATAACGCTATGATGACCGCCATAAATACCCCACCACAAAACAGTGCTCCATAATATATCCGGAACTGGAACGCAAGCACACCCAATAAAATCGACCCCAGACATATAGTGAGCAAAATCTTTTTGTTTGTTCTTATTTTCATTTACATCGCCCGCGTTCCCAGATTAAAACACGAAGTCACACAATCGACTCCGCTGCTCTTATCAGCTTGTCCTTCTCAAGTTCCTCCTGAGTCCGGCTGTATCGCGCCCGCAGTTCCTCGATTCTGGTTTTCACACGATATCCTCCCTTCGATTATAATACCATCTGAGTATAACAAACGAAAGCATTCCAACAAAGAAAATATCAGGCGAAACGCTCTTATAGCTAAGATTTAATCTCCCAAACATAGCTATTGATTGAACAAGAGCCATGGTCCCAAGCAGAATCCAGAACGCATGATAACCTGCCTTTTCCTTAATTCTCTCAGACCTTTCATCCTGTATCATATCTTCTTTAGGTCTTGTTGCTGCACCGATTGCCATGACGATCGCAATAATCCCCACGATGATCAGGACAGAACCGATCCCGAAATAGGTGGGACCGGGAAGAAAACTCATCATGAGGATGCCGGCGAGGATCCATAGAACAGCAATGCCTGAAAAACGCAGGATATCTTTATCTTTTCTTATTTTCATACTACCTCCCCTCTCCTGTTGTAGTACCATCTGAGTATAAGCCAGGAATATGTTCCGGTGAGCAGGGTTGTCCAGTACATATCCTCAAGTTCGAGGTTTAATGACCAGATTTTATCTGCCCAAAACAGAATCATTACAGCTAACAAGACCAGCAAGCCTGCGGTATAACCTGCTTTTTCATTGATTCTCGTGACCCTTTCATCTGCTATAAGCTCTGTTTTTGGTTTTGTCGCGGCGTATACCACCATAGCAGACATAAATAGCCAAGCAAAAATTAAACTAAATTCTATGAAAAATATGGCTTTGGATTGTGCTTGAAATATCAACATAACTACACCCAACAGAACCGACCCCAGACCAATTCCTGAAATGAGTAAAATCTTTTTATCAGTTCTTATTTTCATACTACATCACCTTTTTTGTTGCACATCCATTGGGATGCAAGCCACACATACATCCCAACGAAAAATAGCAATGCGTATATTTGAGATGGTGACGGCATCCATATTTTATAAAAATAAAGCAAATTGAGGATAATTATCAAGATAATCATTGTGTTAAATGCATGATAACCTGCTTTTTCTTTGTTTCTTACTGATCGCTCATCTTCAATAAAATCTTCTTTTGACTTTGCAGCATTGTATAATACGCCAAGTGTCAGGATTAATCCTGCAAGAATCCACCCATACCCTATATCAAAACCAAGCATCAGGATTGCTGAACCCAATGCAATTGATCCCATGCTCAGCATCAAACGATTCCTCACATCTTCATCTGTTCTTATTTTCATCCCACATCACCTTTTTTCACAATCACTTTTTCTTCTACCATTGGATGTTGGATTCTTTGAGACATCTCGTAGGTGGTATTTGCGCGTTTTAGCAGGTCATCTATTTCTTTTTCTGTTATTTCAGGATTCTCAAGTTTTAGTATGATTTCATCACTGACGTTTGCGTAACTCAGCAAAGTTTTCCTTAAAAATCCTTCTATGGCTGTTGTTGTTGTTGGGGTGAAATCAGAAAAAATACCTTCTTTGGAATAAACCGTAATTCTTCCCGTATCTAAATACTCTTCGTGAACCACAAAAAATAAGAAGATACTGTCGTCCACCAATGCTTGTTTTGCCGATTCAATATCTCTGTACTCTGTAAAATTACCCCCGCATTCTGCAAAATTTTGAGCGGGTTTCAATATATTTGAATCGTCTACAAATCCTATATTTCCAAGATTATCTGGAATTATTAATGATGGACAATTTATTAAAACAATCAGTCCAGATATAAGAATAAGGATAAAAAAAGCAGAAAATAAAAGCTTATTTTCTTTGACAGTTCTTATGATGTAACCGATCCCTCTCTTGTTATAGCAAGAATTTAAGATGAAAAGTGAAAACAGTCCTATAAAAATAGTTGCAGAGAGTACATCGCTGGTTTCAAGATTGTATAACCCCTTTTCATTTGCCAATAACATTAGACCGACCGACACTAAAATTATCCAAAATGTGGTAGACCCTGCTCTTTGATAATTCCTTTCAGTTCTTTCATCTGGCAGAACCTCTGATTCGGATTTATTTGCTGCATACAATCCATAACCGAGTGTGAACATCCCAAACCAAAAACTACTATCAATAAGAATACATCGGATAATATTTTCACTATTAAGACACCTAATTATGCCCTCTGAAATTATCACTATCCCTGCTATCAATGCTCCTACAACAAGTGCATCTTTGTTGTTTCTAATTTTCATCCAACACCACCACCAACCCTCGCATAAATAAAAGAAGTGCAGAGTCACACAAGCGACTCTGCTACTTTTACTAACTCACCCTTCTCAATCGCACCTGACAGCGAATAATCGATGCTATCTACGCTCCACTGAATCGAGTTCCTGCCAAACATTGACGTAAACTTCCCATCTGTGCCGTTGATACTCACAATCTCTGGTTCACCCATCGCAGGTTCCAACTGACCTGAACCATCGCTGACGCATTCTCTGAGGTGCAATATCCCGGATCCATTTGTGTATTTCAGCGATAGTATCTCCTGCTCGCTGCCATAGATATCGCCAATCAACATCACATGGTCGAATTCGTATCCATCCGGCAGGTACGACGGCGTCTTCAGATCAAACGTGAGATTATCTCTCACCTCATCAAGCGTCATCTCCTTGGGCATCATATCCTCAAACGATGTCTCCACAACCGTGGCACCTTCCGGAATCTCGAATATGAACTCGCTGTCCGGAATTCCGGTGTTAAACGTTATATCCCTGTATTCCACTTTTACCATGGGATTGTCGTCTGCATCGTACATCTCGGTCCCGAGCAGCATCCAGTTTTCACGGTCGACCCATACGCGTGTCTTTGAGATGAATTCACGGTTAGATTCGTTCTTGGGCGTTGCCTCGATCACATACGTGCTCCGTCCACCAACGTCCTCGATGCCTTCGAGGGCTATGTCGGTCTCATTAAGAATGCCTTTGACGATCTGGGTATAATCCATCCCGGATGGCATATCTTCCGGAAGCGCCATCTTTGTCACCTGATTATCTATAGGATCGTATGTCCAAATCGTGCTGTTGTTTGTGACCATCACCGTGCCTGCAAGTTCGGCTGGCTCAATGTATTCGAAGCGACTCTTGTCTGGCGGTATCGTTACCATTGTCGCCTGCATAGTCATACCTTCTTCACCATACGATGAGGTCATGACCATCGTGGCTGAGAAGTCTGTAATCTCTGCCTGTTTCGTCTCCATCATGGATGCGATCTCGTCTGCGGACATCTCAGACATCTGATCAACGCATCCTGTGAGCAGGACTGCTGCAAGGACTATTGCGGCTACTGCTATCTGTTTCGTCTGTTTCTTCATCTGGTTTCATCCTCCGATGTTGTTTCTGTTGTTGATGTTACTTATTTCTAACTCTATGTTAGATATAGGTAACATTAAGGTATAAAAGCGTTTCCCCACACATACGAAAAATTATAGGGTAGAACATTCTACTTTCAAACAGGAAATGTCAACATACACAAGTATAAAAGTAAAAGGCATCACCAAAAATAAACTGGATGTCTTGCAATCAAGATTCACCATCAACACCGGTAAGAACATATCCCTTCAAAACTTGCTTGATAAGATCTCGGATTATGCCCTGATGCATGAAAATGAACTCATAAAAAAGATGCCCGCATTGAAGGATGACCCGGCATGGAGCGAGACTATGGATTGGGGCGAAGAGACCAACGCCTCAAAGGTGGATGAATACCTGTATCGATGAGAGCGGGCAATGGCTGTATTTATTGATACCGGAACATTCATGGCATACAGGAATAAAAAGACGTACACCATAGCGAGGCGGATTGCCTGTTACGACGCGCCCTGCAAGGGGAGTTTGGCACCATATTCACTACCGATTTCAGAGACTTTTTAATTTGTTCTGGTCGGTTGAACAACATGATGTCAATCCTGCAAACAGTGGCATGATCTGACTTCCTAAATCAGTGGAATCAGCGTTCATCTGTGGCAAATAAAACTTTTAGCCACAGATTAACACTGATTTCACAGATTAACGATATAAAT
>RXIK01000176.1 GCA_004211975.1 Methanosarcinales archaeon
CCCCACGCCCAAGCACTATTTTTACCGATTCACGCCACCACCCACGAAAACAATTTTGTTTATTCCGTGCCAGAACTTCTAATTGATTATTGTGCATTTTTATAATAATAATAATAATATCCTGAATGAAATATGATATATAGAACTGCAGATGGTATAGGGAGTTATAGCTGAATATAACCTGTTTTAAGAGTGCTTAATTAATATTGTGCGGATATCCACGTATGAAACCACAAGTTATGTGAGCACACACTTCTACGATGGGTTTTGCGAGTAATATGCGATCAGAACAATGCAACATCCATCAGCGGGAGACTTCTTATTATTTTCTGGTTACCCAGGGGTGTCTTGTAAGCACAACTGATAAAATTGAGCGCTATCTATCTGAAAAGTCATTTATATCGTTAATCTGTGAAATCAGTGTTAATCTGTGGCTAAAAGTTTTATTTGCCATAGATTAACACTGATTCCACTGATTTCGGAAGTCATATCATGCCACTGTTTGCAGGATTGGCATCATGTTGTTCAACCGACCAGAACAAATTAAAAAGTCTCATCACCGGTTAATTTTCTATAAGATGCGACAATAAATTTTATGTGCTTCTGTTGGCTATATGCTGGTAGTTCATAGAGTGTCCAATGTTATTGGAATTTTACGGTTCGTGGTGTTTGGCTTTGGGTCTTAACCGAACACAATGAACGTTTATGTGCTTCCCGGTTCATCTCAGCATAGCATTCAAACAGATCATGGCGAGGAGTTAAAGCGAAAACATGAGCGTGCAACTTGGCAGCGAAGTTTTGCGCGTGATTGGAATTTCAGAGAGGAAACGATGAAAACAAAACCTATAATTTACTGCGTACTGATCCTGCTGGCATTGTTCAGTGCGCCAGCATCAGCAGACCACACCATAATCAGCGGTGATGTGAACAATGACAGTAGGCTCACTGCAACAGACTCGCTCATCGCGCTGCAGATGGCAGTCGGGAGCATGTCCCCGGATATTGCGCGTGCGGATATGAATCATGATGGCATGGTGAGCTCGCTTGATGCGTTAATAATACTCCGGATGGTGCAGGAAACAGGACCTGAGGCGGAGCACAACCCAAAGTCAGCATTCGCTGCATACTATAGTCCGGTAAACATCCCGGTTGACCCCTGCGTGACACCTTACCAGTTGCCTGTGAATTTAAGCAACATCTCAAACATTGTGGGGATAAACAGGGAGTTTGAATTAAGTGCGCGGGAAAATGAACTGTTGATGAATAACGGGTTTGTTATAATGGATTACGGGGATGTGAGCGATATTGTGGCTCCTTACGACGACATGAAACACCGGGACATCCCCATATTTGTTACATCTGATACCTTGCTCCACCTATATCATATTCAGTTTGACGAGATTCTCAAGGGCGCCGAGGAGCGAGAGTTCTTTGATGCGCTTCTTGATATGAGTGCGGCGATGCTCAAACAAGCTGATTATGACTATAATACTTTCACAGACCCTGAGATAAAGGAAGCTTCAAGGAGAAACGCTGCATACTTCGCGGTCGCCGTAAAACTTCTCCAGACGCCAACTGAAGAGTACAACGGAACCGAAGATATCAGAAAGATCAATTTCACGGTGCCTGATTATGTGCAAAGCGTGGTTAATCATGAGATCGCGAACATAGAGAGTCATGAGGGCTTTACTGCAAGCCACATATTTAACACAGATCCAAACTGCATGGCTGAATGCTGTTACTGTGAGGATTACTCGCAATATGTTCCAAGAGGACATTATACCCGGAGCGAAAAGCTGAAGCGATACTTCAAGGCGATGATGTGGTATGGGCGGATGGCATTTCTTTTGAAGGGCGGGAACGCCACTGAGTGCGGCGGCATCGAGACTCCACTGATAACCGAAGAGGATGCAAAACTCGCAACAATTCAGGCATCGTTGATCGCATCAGAGCTTCCGAACACCTCCGCCGGGAACAAAACCGTGCAAGAACATTGGAACCGGATATACTCAGTCACATCCTTCTTTGTTGGAACTGCGGACGATTTAACACCCTATGAATACCAGAGCGCAATCACCGAGGTCTTTGGTTCGGATTTCGATACCGCGGAACTTGCGGATAACAGGAAAATGCTGGAGCTCAAAGCAGAACTATCTGGACTAAGGAGCCCTGAGATATACGGCGGCTCCGGAGTCTGCGTAATTTATCCGCCACTCACACGGGAGAAACTGTATGAATGCCTGGACAAAACAAAGGGTTTCAGGTTCATGGGGCAGAGGTTCATTCCTGACTCCTATATGTTCCAACAACTGGTAGCCCCTGCTGTCGGGACGTATGCTGGCAACAAGACGCCGTTTACTATGTGCATGGACACAAGATGCTTCCCACGAGGGCTGGATGTTATGGCGGTTCTTGGTTCCGGATGTGCCGAGACGATCCTGCGGGAGGACGGCGATACCGAGTACGAAGGCATTAACACAAGTTATGATAAGCAGTTAGAAAAGCTTAAAACAGAGTTTGCAGGATTTGATACTGCTGAATGGAATCGGAACCTGTACTGGAGCTGGCTATACACCCTAAAGCCATTGTTAAATGAGTTTGGGGATGGCTACCCGACATTCATGCAGACAGAAGCGTGGCAAAAGAAGGAGTTGCAGACATCGCTTGCCTCATGGACCGAACTTAGACATGACACCATACTGTACGCCAAGCAAAGTTGTACCGCTCCCACGTGTGCACCACCACAGACAATAATAGGCTATGTGGAACCGGTTCCGGAATTCTACGCTCGTTTATTGCGATTAACGGAAATGACCGAAGATGGGCTGACAGACCTCAATATTTTGAATGAGACCGAGAAAAAACGATTGCACAGCCTAAAGCGCATTCTGAATCGATTAATTAATATATCAACAGATGAACTTGAGAACAAAGCGCTTACTGAAGATGACTACGAGTTCATACGTGACTTTGGAGGACACCTGGATTACGTTGTCACAGGCGTTAACACAAAGGGCAAAGAAACCACGATCGTTGCGGATGTACACACAGATTACAACACAGGAAAAGTTCTGGAAGAAGGCGTTGGTTACGTGAAATTAATTCTGGTTGCATACCGTGTTCCCGACGGCAGAATCCTCCTGGGCGCAGGTCCCGTCTTCAGCTACTACGAGTTCAAGCACCCGATAAAAGACCGGCTAACAGACGAAGCATGGAAACAGATGCTGCAGGACAATCCGCCAGACGAACCCGAATGGGCACGAGAGATCACGGACACCGGCTGAGTTTAATCACGCAATTGACACAAGAAGACGTTTGAGAGAGGGATGTGACTGAGAGCCTGCAAACAGTGGCATGATATGACTTCCGAAATCAGTGGAATCAGTGTTAATCTGTGGCAAATGAAACTTTTAGCCACAGATTAACACTGATTTCACAGATTAGTGATATAAATGGCTTTTCAGATCGATAGCTCTCAATTTTATCAGTTGTGTTTACATAAGACAATTCCGGGTAACCAGAAAATAATAAAAAGTCTCAAAATACATCTTTGATCAGATGTAACTACTCAGGTACCTAAAACCACTATCAAGGGACTTTGCTATGCAGGAACCCTCTGGGATGTAGTGAATACTATAACCAAACCGGGAATTTAACCGCAGAGTGCGCAGAGGGACGCGGAGGGGAAATAAACAGTTAAACACTCTGCGTTCCTCTGCGCCCTCCGCGGTTATTTTTCATTACCAAAAAGTACCGAATCGCAATCGGGCGACTAATCACCATACCTGAGCAGTTACGATCAGATATTGTAACCCCCTCCGCCCATACAAAACAGAGAAGATCCTATTGGTGTATTTGTGCTCTGGGTTTCTTCTGTATACATTATATATAATTAAAAGTATAATCGTATAATCGTATAAGCTACTATCTTAATTCAATTACAGACACCAATCTAATAATACCCCGCCTGGATTATCCCGACAAGATTTCAGAGAGCTTACTAACTTCTAACCCCGTCAGCACCCCGCTTGTAC
>RXIK01000079.1 GCA_004211975.1 Methanosarcinales archaeon
CCAAGTTCAATAATCCTTCTTCCAATATCATTCTGTATTTTTTCCATTGCAGCATCTGTGAGGTAATCCATCTGATTTACGAAATTATTGGTGTTTAACCTATGCGGAAATGATAAAATTATGTTTAGAAATGAGCTGTAGAACCAATCAGCCGTTTTATTCTTGCTCAGCGGTCCGTATGCTCTGCCAAGAATGATCAACCTGAGATATTCACCCACTGCCAAGCCATCGACTTCTTTCTTGTTTATGTGATCATTTACTATATCTACGAAATTCAATTCTTCTGATATGTTCATAAGCGCAGCAGTTCTTCCATATTCAAAACTTTTGATCTTTAAATTTGGAATGAGATTATCTCGTTCGTCATAGACACGTTCAATTGCCTCGGCAGTCCCCAAATGCTTAAACCAGACTCGCTTCACCTTTCCGCCAATCCTGGCTTTCCGCACCAACTGGTAGTAGGTATACCCTTTGACAATCTTCTTCTCAAGATATGGCTTGATTTTTCTGATGTCTATGATATCCATTGCACGTTATATTTGGATTTCATTGTACTTAAAGTTTGTGGCAACTATCTATGATACTACTGCTTACCGTTTGTGTATTTATTTAAAAATAGTTAGTGGCAACAAATCCAAATATCCAAGTTAAGGCAAAACGATAGCAAGAGATAGACACTGAATGTCAGAATTGGGGGGTGAAAGAAGGATCTTTCAAACTCAGGTATAAATGACTTTTCAGATCGATAGCGCTCAATTTTATCAGTTGTGCTCACACAAGACAACCCAGGGTAACCAGAAAATAATAAAAAGTCTCACTTTTCAGGTCACCTCCAGAACTCTTCCAGGGAATTCCAGCCACTCACTCACAGTTTCAGCTCGTTAATTACCTGCGGAAGCTCAGATATGCTATCAATGATCCTGTCCGCACTCTCACGTAGCTTCCAGGGTTTATCGCGGCGCTGCTGCATCGTCAGCACCCCAACATCAGCCACCCTGATCGCACGAAGATCATTGATCTCATCACCAACCATGACCACATGTTCATAGGTGTTTTTTAGATCCATTATCAGACGTTCCTTCACCGCAGGAGTCGCAACAGGAACCACGTTTTCCAGTGGAATGCCCAGATGCCTGGCAAGCGTTGACAAATTCCGCATACTATCCCCTGACGCAATATATAGGTCAGCACACCCTGTAAGCTGTGCCACCACATCCTCCACACCGGAAAACAGCTTCCCGGCAGTGCAGATCACATACGGAATAGTTCCCACAGGAACATCAATAATAAACCCGGTCCCACTATAAAAAGCGTTCACACACCCATTCCGAACCGCCAAAACCACCTCCTGAAGATCCGAAACATGCACATCACCAGGGTCAGTGTCCCACATAACACGCCTGACATCATCAGTCGTGATACTCTCACTCGCACAACCAATGTTTATATTAATATCATGCTCAACAAGAAAATGCTGAACACTCAGATCCGGCGAACAGCCAAGAAGCTTACCCGGCGATAGATCAATAGCAACAAGCGCCTGAGACTCACTAACAAGCCTGAGAGACGCCACATCACGAAGCTCCTCCCCAGTACCAATATTCTTTGCCACCCGATACATCCGCATCAACGTGCCAGATGAGTCAAAAACAATCGCACAATGATAAGTCATCTGTAGTAATGGATGATGCCACAAGTATTAACGATTTCTCGAAAATAATAGCCCCCGGGCGCCACCACAAAAGCATGAGAATCCCTCTTGCCGCACGTTCAATCTTCATTAGATTTGCTGCGATACAAAACGCAGCCCTATACGGCGTTCATCCCTCCTTTTATATTGCTTCATTTTGCATAAACTGAAAAACTCCCATCATCTTTTTATTCGTGTACGCCATTTATAATGATAATGTACCCGTTTGTAGATGTTATTTCGAAACTTGAGAAGAGGTCTCGAAGATATCGGTTTTACCGGCAGCTATTGAGTTTGGTTGCGTTCTTTCTGCTTTGTTATGCACTACTGCTCAGTCTTAGCGTGCCAACCGTCTTTGCACAGTACAGCGCCCATGATTTTGTGTTGTTCGGGCGTCCCGTGCACGCAAAACTATTGTGCACCGCTGCAATCGCTCTTGTTCCAGCGGTTGTTTTCTCATTTTTAGTCCGTAAGAAGCAGGTAAACATTATCAAGATGATTGAGGGTAGATATCCGGTGCTAAAAGAGCGGCTTCCAACTGCGTTTGACAATGCAAGCACACAGAACATCATTGTGCATGATTTGTTGGTGGGCGTGTCTGGCGATATCTCATCAGTTAAATGGTCGAGGATCATCAGCAAAAACGGACTTATCATGTTGGTAATGGCGTCTGTCATGTTGGCTGGCGTTGTTTCTTTTGCATCGTCTCCGGATGCTCCCCGTCTTATGACGCCGGATCAGATTGATTCCGCGATCACGCCTGCAGATGAGGATGAACGCGAGGCGGCTGCTGATGAGGAGCATTACCAGCAGATGCTCTCTGAACTTGGCTACGAAGCTGGTTCGGGTGATAGCGAGATCGCGCAGATATACGGGAAACCATCGGTTGCCGTGATTGAGGGAACAAGCATCGAACTGATGATGTTTTCTGATGCTGGTGTTGGGCAGAGCGCACGCAGGACCGAGAGCGATCAGGTGAACTTTATATCCGGAACGGTGTATGCTGCAACCCCGGTTTCATCCGAGACCTACATCGACACACTTCCGGTGGAGAACCGGGATCTGATCAAGGAGTATTTTGTGACGATGGCTGAGGCGGGTTAATGATCGGGTGGTGATCAGGATGTTGTTTGCAAATCAGAGTTTGGCAATGTGGGCGTTTTTCTTAAGTGTAATCCCGCTGATAATTGTGTATCTGCTCAGACCGAAGGCAAAGGACGTGTTGATCCCGTCCATTATCTTTATCACAGCGGTAACACAGCAAAAAAAGAAGTATGCAAGGGTGTTAAGCAAGCTCATCAAAGACCCCCTATTTTTAATCCAGTTACTCATCCTGTTATCGCTGATTATTGCGATAGCTGCGCCTTATGGTGTTGAACACAGGGAGGTTAGTGGAGAGTATACTGTGCTTATTCTGGATGGCTCTGCGAGCATGCAATCAGGAAACAAGTTAGATAAAGTCATTGAGATTGCAGAGAATCATCTCACCGCGCAGAACAGCATCATACTTGCAGAGAACGTTCCCATACTTGCTTTACGCGGTGGGGATGTGGAAGCAGCAAAAAATGTGCTTGGCAGCTTTCCGAAGACTGCGACGACCGCTGACCTGTACCAGGCGATCACGCTTGGCAGCACGCTGCTGACCGATGGGGGCGGCAGAATCCTTGTAGTATCTGATTTCACGAACTGGGATGGTGAAGACCCACACATCGCAAAAAAACTTGCGGAAGGCGATGGAATCGATGTGTCGTTCATGAGTGTCTCGGGTGGAGAGAACAAGATTGCCATAACTGGCGGATGGTTGTCGCCCGTCGATGATAAATATCAGTATACATGTATTATAAAGAACTACATGAGTTCTGCTGCAAACGTGGCAGTTGACGTCATGTACAGTGGCAAACAGTCAGCAGACACATACAATCTGAAGATTGGGGCGCACGACAGCGAATACTTCTCTCTTAAGGACATTTGCGCCGGAACAACAGAGATAACACTCCATCCGGACGATGACATGATGATTGACAATCATGCGCACATCGTCGTGCCGCTCCAACAAACACGGCGCGTGCTATGCATATCTGACTATGAAAATTCCCCGTCGGCAACCGCGCTAAAATTACTGCCATCGGTTGATGCTGTGTTCATGGCACCCGGCGCGGGTGGGGAGGACTTACAAAACATCAATATACATGATCATGATCTGGTGGTGGTCGGTCTTTGCAACGAGAGCCCGGGCGCCGGACTCTACGAAAATCTTGCGGATTATGCGGCAGCAGGCGGCGGCGTTGTGGTGATGGCGCAGGAGAGCCTGCTGTTACCAGGGACAGATACCGGGAGGCTGCTGCCGGTGGTTCCGGTCTCGATGGCAAATGAGACCACGCTTAAGGGAGCGCAAGGAGGCGTGATGGGTGATATTGACGTTGCTGATATTGCGATCGGGCACCATTTGAACGTGGACGCAAAGACCGGTGCGGTGGCATGGGTAACGTCTGACGATGGCGTGCCGGTCATCTCGTACTGGAGAATTGGGGCTGGAAAAGTTGTTTACTTAGGAATTCCCGATATAATGGGTGATGATGCGTGGAGTGACTTTCACACCAAACCCGAATACCCGATCTTCTGGCTGGATCTGGTTGATTATCTATGTGGGGCAAGCAGCATTGAGGAATGTAACATGCAGACCGGATCAACCGTGCAGTTCGATCTGAAGACAAGGATTTTGACGCCCGCCGGACAGTCAATCAAGACTGATAAACTGCTGCTTGACCAAACCGGGGTCTACCATCTTCCCTACCACAAGATTGCGGTTAATCTGTACAATGCAAAAGAATCAAACCTTGTGGACGGCAGTGGTTCGGTGAGCGAGACTCCAGGAGCTCAGAAGGACGTGGTGACAACGAAGACCGATGTAAAAAAGGAGCATGACTGGATTCTGCTGGTAATTGCGCTCATGCTGCTGTTTACCGAGTTATATTACCTGCGATACCGGGGTGAACTGTGATGGCAGACATCATGAGTGTCATGAACCTCCTGGATATAACCGCTATAACCGGCATGATGTTTGTAGAACAGAAAGTCCTCTATGCAATCATCCCCGTCCTCCTGATTGGCGCGTATTACCTTAAAAAAAGCACAAAAAAGACACTTGTCCTGAGCAGGATAGTTGTTGCAGCTTTAATCATCATCGCACTTGCAGCCCCTTACACCCTGACAACACACACGATAACTGATGCTAAGCCAACCATCACGGTCATCGATGACCGGTCCACAAGCATGGACCTCTTCAATGCAACTGTTGCAGACCAGGTATACGGTGACATACACGACCACAATCCGTCAGCACAGGTCAAGACGTTCTCAGGCGATCAAACACCGCTTGGAGATAAGATCATGCAGTATGCCAGGGGAAACGACCACATCGTTCTTGTGAGTGACGTGAACAATAACTGTGGCGCCGGACTGGCAGACGCGGTCTCTGTGGTCTCAGGAACCAATACAACGGTTTATCTGATCAGCCAGTCCCCGGATCACAACGATGTGAGCGTCAGGGTCGCCGGAAGCAAGAACGTGATTGTCGGAAACAAGAACACGTTTCGGATCATGGTGCAACAGGCGGGAGCGCGCACAGCGTACGAACTGGTGGTCAAGGTGGACGACACGATCATATACCACAGCGAGATCCAGCAGTTTGACCGGACAAAAATCCTCCCGATCACCCATGCATTCACAACGCTTGGCACCCACATCATCTCTGCAAGCGTTACCCCGGACTCCACAGGGAACGATCATTTCCAGTCAAACAACGCCTTTGATAAGTCAGTGTACGTCGTTCCAAAGCCTGCGATCCTGCTGATCACTGATGAAGAGTCAAATCTTAAGGACACCGTCTCTGACCTCTATGATGTCACGGTGAGCGGCTCAGGATCTGCCGTCCAGGATAAGTACAAAGCAGTCATCCTTGATGACCGATACATCGAGTCAATGCTGCCGGATGATCTTAAAGCGCTCCGGGATTTTGTGAGCGATGGTCGCGGGCTCGTTGTTGTAGGTGGAGACTGGTCGTACGACCGTGGCGACTATCTGGACTCTGATTTTGAGAAGATGCTTCCGGTCAAGTCATATCCAAGCGAGTACTATGGCAGGAACGATGTGGTGTTTGTCATGGATATCTCTGCAAGCACGTTTTCAGAGATTGTTGTTGACACCGGGGTCACGTTCCTTGACTATGAGAAAGCGCTATTGATCGACATCATCGGTGACAAAGACTTCAAGGATGACCGCGTGGGCATGGTTGCTTTTGGTGGAAAGGCGTACGAGGTGTCTGGTTTAACATATCTCGGCAACGATGCTGCAATGGAGTCACTGCAAGAGACAATAATGACGATAGAGCCAAAAGGAGAGATCACAACCACACTTGATCAAGGACTGGCAATGGCAGAGGAGATGCTCAGTAATTCAGCCGGCTCAAAAGACGTGATCATCATATCAGACGGCAACATCGACATGGGCATCTATGAGAGTTCGCGCTCGGTTGCTGCCCGGATGAACACCGCAAACACAAGGATGCATTTCATCCATGTGATGAGTTCACCAAACAACATAGTAACCAAATTCGAGGATCTCGCCCGCGATGCAGACGGCACATATCAGCAGACCACATATCCTATGTCAGTCACAATCTCAACCACCCAGCCAGACGCAGAACCCGCGCCAACACCAACGCCACCACCCGATGAATCCGGCACATACACAGTCACAACATTCACAAAGAAACACTTCATAACCGAGCACCTTGACATCTCAGCCACGATCACCGGCTACAACGACGTCACATCAAAACTCGGTGCAAAGAGGCTTGTTGTGACCGATGAAGGAAAGCCAATCGTCTGCGCGTGGAGATACGGGCTTGGACGGGTCGTTTCATGGACTACGGATAACGGCGGCAAGTGGAGTTCCACACTGTACACCGGCAACAACTCACAACTAATCTCGTCGGTGGTCAACTGGGCAATTGGCGATCCAAGATCCGAGGAGGGCATCGTCATCGAGGCAGACGACATATCCTTAGGCGACGTCTGCGAGATCACCATCATGTCAGACACCATACCAAACATGGTGTTTGGCGGCGACGCACTCGATATCTCCAGAATTGCTGAAAACACATATAAAACAAGCATTAATCTTGATGACGTGGGCGTTTACTACTTATCAGACTACGGGATCGCTGTGAACTATCCGGTTGAATACCAGGACGTCGGGATGAACCCGGACGCTGAGAAAATAATCCAGTTGCACGGCGGAAGGGTGTATAACGAGAGCGAGACTGAGATGCTGTTAACAGACGTGAAGCGGAGATCGGTCAGAACCGCGTACGAGCCGGTGAGCCAGAAGACATCATTCATCATTGCAGCGCTTGCACTGTTTTTAATTGAGGTGCTTGCCAGAAGAGTGCGGGAGATTGTGCGGCGGAAGGATGAGTGAATGGGCGCGGGATGGTTTACATCATATTCTCAATTTCGGCAAGCGCGCCGTCAATCTGCATCTCCTCTGATTCGACAATCACTCCGTCGGCGTGTTTATGGTGTGGAAATGTCGAAATGTCTCTGTGGTGTGGTGCGTTATCCCACCGCACAACCATAGTATCGCCATTGAAAACATGGTATGCATACCGCCTTGTGACTGGAGTCTCATGCTCCCACACCTGAAGATGCCAGTGATTGATGAGTTTGACACGAATTTTCAGCGTTGAATACCCCGCAGTACCATCGAAATCGATAGATATAATTTTAGCAACAATCTTTGATTGTTTGAGTATCTTTAATGTGTTTTGGTGCATTCAAACCAGACTTATTGTATTTTTCCATGCACCGAGCATATTTATTGCAGCTTCCCATTCCATCCAGTCGTCTTCTTCCTTTATCGCGCCCCCCCGCTCCAATTTTTTGGAGAAATCGCTAAAATCCATGCTATACTTTCTTTCAAACTTTTCGATGATGCACTCATAGCGATCGAGTTTATGCTTGACCATATCCCGGATTATATCTCTGAAGAATGTTGCAGGCGAGTCGTACAAACCGAGATCCAAAAACGGTTTTGCGAGGTTTGCAAGATCAGGGGTTATCTTATAATCAGCCATGGTTCACTCAGGTTCACATTTCTTGTGCCGCGTTTATATATCTTTCCGATCCTGCCCCAGATCCATCGTTCCGGTTGAGGTGATCGCCAGACGGATGCGGTAAGATCGTACGAAGGAATGTGTGGTGAACGGACGTGGATAATACTGATATACACACCCACACTCCCGCGCTTCATCCCTCCGGCACCAAAAAACCACAAGCGGATCGCCCAGCCGCCTCCGACACCCGAAAGGTTGAAATAATATACGATGCAAAGAAATAGTACTTTATTGGTGACCCATAATGAACCGGAAACAATCTTCTGACATAACAAGTACCACCATCGAAGATCACACAAGTTATCAGAGCACGCTTGCCTTCATTCTGCTCACTGACGTGGTTGATGGCACATCCATCCGCGAAGACTCAGGTCGCCTTGGCGATATGGAATTCAATGAAAAGATCAGGCACGTAATTGGATATACGTTTCTAAGACGGGTGCTGGATGAACTGCATGGCCCAAAGATCGGGTCGGGAGATCTCTCTGAAAAACCAGACGATCTTACCGACAAACAGTGGGAGTCAATCACAAAGCGATCAGACATGAAATGGGACAACTACCGCAAATACACTTATGATTTTGAGAAAGACAAATGCAAAGGGTTCTTTTCATCAGGACTATCGGGTAAACGGGCTGAAGTGGAGATGTTTCTTGCCGAATACACCGACACAGTACATTCTGACGTGGGAGCACTAATATACACAAAAAAAGGCGAGAAAATACCGCTTTCACACGGGTTATTACACCGGATAGACACAATCTTTGAACTGAATAAAAAACCGGGCGTGCTGCTAACCGAACGTATGCGAAAGAAGAGTTTTGGCGAGCATATAAAACGGGCTGAACGCGACCTTTATGAGAAATAATCACCAAGGTGGTATGATGAAACTGGAACTGCAAAACATAGGTGGATTTACCGGTGTTCACACGTTCGATATCCAAAAAGGGATCAATCGCATCACTGCGCCGAACGCCAAAGGAAAATCAAGCTTGCTACGAGGAATACAGTGTCTTGCCAGCGATGACGAGACTGTATTCCGAGACAGTCTGAATGACGACAACGATACAGGCACCATCAAGCTTGATGACGGGTATATGCGCAATCTACGACGTGTAAATAACATAGTGCAGGCAACCCCGGCGGACGACCGCACATTCTTTGATGAGAACAGCGAATGGCGCAACGCAGAGAAGATTGCGTTCTTCACGCCGAAGAGTCGGGTGGTACTGGAGATCGATCAAAACGCCTTCGATGTGCTCCGGTTTGTCAAAAGTGTCAGTGGAGCCGAGATCGTTGAATCAGACCTCCGCAGAAAGGAGTCACAACTTGGAGATGCAAAACAGAAGCTCGATGAGTACATCGAAAACCTCACCAGCGCCCAGAAGCTTGAGGCTGAGATCAAAACGATGCAAGGCGATATCCAGAGATTACAGGGCGAAGTCCAGGAACTCGAGGCTGAAATCGCCAAAGAGTCTGGCACGATGGATATCACCGACGTCAGCAGAGATCTTACCACCAAGAAAAGAGAGATCGAAGGGCTTCATGAGCGCCTTCGAGTACGCGAAGGTGAGGTGAAACGATATCAGGATGAATATGAAAAGGCACGTTCACAGCGCGAACTGATCAATGAAGAGATTGATGAGTTCGAACAGACCTACGAATCCCCTGAAAAAAGCATAGAAGGGTTCAAAGCAAACATACACAAACATGAGCGCAGGAAAAAGAGCCTGAAGCGAGGGAAAGACATGGTCGATAGCTTGCTCGGGGTTATCAATGAAGCGTACAAGATGTTTGGCGAAACCGAGCGCGTCGTTCCAGAGGAAGCATCAGAAATCTCTTCCCTTGAAAAAGCATACAGTCTACTTGGAGAGCCACGCGAGTGCCCGGTGTGCAACGGCAGCGCAGATCGTGACACACTCGAACATCGAAGAGACGGACTGCGAGCATGCGCCACAGACCTCTCCAAAGATATGCGCGGAGAAGATGAACAGACCAAAATGATCAAGCTGGACATGAAAGAGCTCCAGGACAAAGTCGATGGGCTCCGGGCAAAGCGACGGGCACTCGATGAGGCAAAGCGCAACGCAGAAGAATATCACAAAGACTGGGATGAGCGCAAGGACACACTAGACGCAATCGAAAGAGAAATCTCAGAGAAAGAATCAGAACGTGAAAATCTTGAGCGCCAGTACGAAGATGCAACAAAGAATGTGCAAACCAAGAGCAGAGAACGTCTCAACGAAATGCGAAAGAAGGTCGGCGGATTTGAAAACGAGATCAGGAACAACCACAAACAGATCGACCGGCTCACATCCGAAATCCCGGATTACATGATCGGAGAGACCCTTGAAGAGTATGCACGGAAAAAGAACAAGGGACTCGAACAGTTGCGGATGGAGATCGGAGAACTTGAGACACAGTATGACCACGAGGTGCGCGGCGCGGTGAAACGGTTCAATGACAAGATCAAC
The DNA here is from genome assembly GCA_004211975.1 of Methanosarcinales archaeon. Classification (GTDB taxonomy): domain Archaea; phylum Halobacteriota; class Methanosarcinia; order Methanosarcinales; family Methanogasteraceae; genus Methanogaster_D. The sequence continues at coordinate 10,340 of RXIK01000079.1, forward strand.
AACATCTACCATGACATGGGATTCACAACCTTCCGCGACATCAAGATCCAGGAGGAGACCACACGAGGCAGACCATCGTCACTTGATGTGCTTGTGGAGCACGAAAGTGGAAAGAAACAGTCGCTCTCCAGTCTGAGCAAGGCAGAGCAGCTAACACTCGGTCTCGTCTTCCAGATTTCTGCGAAGGAAAATTACATCCCGGCATTCCCGCTCTTTGTCATTGATGACAACATGAACACCTTCGACCCTGACCGGTTCAAACTAGCACTAAAGTACCTGGCAGACAAAGCGGATTATGTGATAGTCTCACAGCCCGCACCCCCAAGTGAGCAGGACGAGCTTGTTATCAAGTACGGAGTCGATTGAGCGCCTAATTTGAGTTAATCCGTGTCCCCGTGAAATTCGGGGACTCTTTTTTTTCTGAATTCCAAAACTCATTGCCAACATATCTTTTCGGTTTATCCGGATGAGAAGTGTGTCTTCAGTTATCCAACTATCCATTTCTCATAGTCTTTCAAATCATAAACAAAGTAGTCGTCATCGAGTAACTTTTTTTTCCCGCTTATTGTTCTGGCTATAATCCCGTAATGTTCATTCCGGTCTTCATCGCGCCAGCGGACATGTTCGGACTTTTCTTTTAATTGCCTGATTAAATCCAATGCGTCTGCCTCACTCAGGTCTTTCCATTTCACCTCGCAAAAGAAGATGCTTGATTCATCATCCACAGCCACAATATCGATTTCCCGCTCTTTGTACCACCATGATCCAAGTTTTGAGAATGGAAATGGCGCACCCCCGGACTGGTTTAGATCCCACAAGAATTCTTTTGCAATATCTTCAAATGTCCTGCCAAGATATGTGCCAAGCCCGCTTTTAATACGGCGCAGGACAACCTCCTCATGCCCGAGGTCGATTAGGTCTTCGCTTGGGAAGATGAACCTGAACCAGAAAGCAAATGCATTGTCCTTAATAAAATATAGTCCTTTTTTGGACTTGATGGACGCTGTTACGGGAATTTCTCTTTTTATTATTCCAATATCGATTAACACACTCAGGTATTTCCCGACGAGGCTGCGGTTAAGTCCCGTATAATTTGTGATCTCGCCAAGAGTTGTGCTGCCGGTGGCGATTGATTCGAGTACTGAGAAATAATACCGTGGTTCTTCAAGTTCTTCGAGCAGTATGAACCTGATATCCTGGTATATGAATGAATCAAACCGTAATATATTTTTATCGATGTTCCAATATATGTTGTGTGCAGGGTCTGTTTGTGTAATGTATGCTGGAGTGCCACCAACTACACTATATATCTCCACGGCACGTTTTACATTTCCCATGTATCTTGCTATGTCTTTGAACGGGAGCGGACCAAGTTTTATCTGACCTGTGCGCCGTCCATAGAGCGGGGCGCGGTATGACATGAGTTTTTCCATCATGGAGATGCTGGAACCTGCTATGATCAGGTATATTCCACTGTCCTTAAGCTTGCTGTCCCAGTAATCCTGTAATATTGATGGCAGAGCTTTTTCATCCTTTATAAGATACGGAAACTCATCTAACGCCAGAATAAATCGTTGCTCTTTAGCCTGATGATAGATATATTCGAAAAATGCGTCCCAGTCCACAAAACCCTGTTTTTTCAACAGTTCATCGTTGAAATACTCGGCAAGTATTCTTGAGTAGCGGTCAAGCTGAAGTTTCCTGGATTCTTGCCTGCCGATCAAGATGATGCCCGGGTGTTGTTTGGAGATGAGTTTTTTTATGAGTTCAGTCTTTCCAATCCTTCGTCTGCCGTAAATGATCAGGAATTCAGCTCTATCACTTTCGAATCGTTCCGATAGACTCTCTAATTCTTTCTTTCGACCTATGAAATTCATATACTACATAGTAGTTTACTTGAAAGTATATAGTTGTATGGGGAAATGGGTACGGTCTAACACTCCGGAGGTGTTTCTACCGAAAAACGTTCCTGTTTTTGCCGTTTTCTGTGGTTGATAGCTGCAGCCCATCCACGTGGTGTAGCAATCGCGGGTGTCACTCCTTCGCCTCTCTCGCCTTTGCACCTCTCTCGTTAAATCAGAGAAACGAGAAAGACGAGACTTTTTATTATTTTATGGTTACCCGGGGTTGTCTTGTGTAAGCACAACTGATAAAATTGAGCGCTATCGATCTGAAAAGTCATTTATATCGTTAACCTGTGAAATCAGTGTTCATCTGTGGCTAAAAGTTTTAT
>RXIK01000177.1 GCA_004211975.1 Methanosarcinales archaeon
AGACAATCCGCGTCCCATACGAGTTCCATTCATAGTTATTACGCTCCATATTATAGTGGTCAACCGCCCAATCAAGAATTCGCAGCCATAAGACATATCGACCACCACGATACACGCATAAGAGGATATACTACATAAAATTTGCACAAATGATGTATTTAGAGGTGATTTACCTATAGATAACACCAAAAACTATATAGACCCAATCACAACAACACCCCCACCACCCATACGCATTACACTACGATATTCCCTACGTTCAAATTCACCCAACGCACCCCCACACACACACAAGGATTCGGTAAAATAACCTAAATAAGCTCTGCACCGGTCAACCATGTCGATTTCAAGAATGTTAGCGTCGTAAAAGACAATAAAAATATTCGCATCAACAAACATGCTTTCAGACATATCAAAATCATCAAGTTTCATGAGAAACCATCAATCATCCAGCAGATGCATAACATACACATCATCGAGTTGTTCTGCTGATAAAGGGATTTTCGCAAGCGCCCCGCAAATCGCCGGGTATCGCTTGTGGAATGCAGGATTATTGCATGATTTGTGATATGCATTTTTGGAATTCCATTGATCCCAACCGCCGCTTGCCGCAAGCCGGAGCGCGACCGCGGCGTCCGCGGGGTGCTGATTCCGTCATAGTTGAGATTGCCTTTCTGTGCGGCGGGCTAACCCATCGGTAACTGCTCAGGGTACCTAAAAACACTATCGTGTGACTTCTCTATATCCACACTGCTTGACCTGGAACACAACCTGAGCCGAACCGGGAATTTAACCGCGGAGTGCGCAGAGGGACGCGGAGGGGGAATAAACGGTTAACTACTCTGCGATCCTCTGCGCCCTCAGCGGTTATTTTTCTTGCCAGAGTACAGAATCGTAATCGGGGGACTAATCAACATACCTGAGTAGTTACACCCATCGATGCAGGTCTGCGTAAGCAGCGCCAAAAGCAGCGGGAAGCAGTCGGTGCTGATGCCGCCATGAAATGCGATCTGCACAATGCATAGCATCGTCGTAGGCATCAGGTAGGGGTGTCAAATTTAGAGTTTGTCCACAACCGATCCTAACAATCCAAAATCAACTTACCCGATTTTCCAAGCAGATGAACATCCATTGTTCCGAAGAAACCCCTAACCAACAAGACAGTCAATATTCAATCTTGGGTGCATATCCACCCCAATAATTTCAACTTCTTTCTCCATATCACCTACAGCCACTGCTCCTTTGAACATAGGTAAGATCAGCGTTCCCCCAGGGATGTATATCTCCTGTTCCCGTACTGTGTTCAGCAATTCCTCACATATCGCCCTCGGAGCAGTGCAATAATCTGCGCCAGAATCAAGAATTCCGATTAAACTGATCTTCTCGGTACTGCCGCTTATTTGCACCGGAAGTATTGGTTTGCCATCTCAATATTGGAATTCCATGCTGCACCCCACAATATTGCAACGGTATCCTCTGATGGTCCAAGCCGGTGTATGAACGGTTCTTTGACCCCCAATTCACGCAACCTTTTCACCACCACATCATAAGTATCCCCGATGGAAATAACTTCTCCATTGTACATTCCAATAACTTTATGCGGGTATTTTCCTTCTAACTCCTTTTCCATGCGTTTGAATACCTCAAACTCGTTCATTTCAATCAGTTCTCCTGTGAACATGGATTTATGTTGAGTTGTCATAAGTCTATCGCGCCACCCGCCGCCTGCATGACCATCAGCGCATCGAGGGATGTGACCTGCCCATTGCCGTTCACGTTCGCATCGGCGTTCCGCTTACCGCGGGCAGCCATCTCGAGTGCAAGCACAACGTCCACTGAGGTGATTGCCCTATCGTGGTTCGCATCGCCGCGAAGGGGTGCCACTGTTACTCTTATACTTGCCAAGTGTTTTGCCCCTTCACAATCTGATACCGTTAAAGCCACGTTGTAATCACCCTCTAAATCGTAATAATGTGTTATTACGGGATCAGTGGTGGTTGTGATGTTTTCATCCCCAAAATCCCACATATAAGAAACTATTATCCCATTAGGGTCATATGAAGTGGAAGCATCAAATATTACAGTATCCTGGATGGATGGATTCGCTGGCGTGTATATAAAGCTGGCAATTGGTGGTCTATTCACAGATGCTGCATAATCCACATCCCAGATCACATCGCCAGTAGCGCCGGAGAGCATCTGCACCGTATCCGAACCAACCACCAGATCATATGCATAATCGTCGTCGATGTCGTCATAAAGCCAGCAATCCATTTCTAAAGAGCTATTATAGAATTTTCGCCATATCGTGGAGCCGTCTCTACCATTTATCATAAAGATACTTCCAGTGCCATTGTTCCGATCATCATCCTCAATGACTGCAGCCACTACCCCATCTTTATTAAAATCAAAATATGGGAAAGTCAATAGATCATACCCAGCAATCGATCGACGCCATATCGCAAAGCCGTCTTTTCCACTAAACGCAGTCACATTTCCTGTATTGGTATCGTATGAATGGCTCGATGCAACATAATCCCCAATCCTATCCCCGTCCGGCACAGCCCCGCGCACCCGAGTACCCCGCGATGTCAGATCGACAAAACAGACAGATCCCCGGGGCGAACGGTCACGCCCGGGGGACCATGCAGACCGGGGGGCAGATATCGCTATGCACGTCCGCAGGACGCATTCAGTCTCGCTCACCCCGGCGGCACCCGGGCTTGCCCGGCCGCCATCCACCCAATCTGCGGCGCAGCACCCCCCCGCGGTATTGCCCGAAAGAGCCTGGGTTCGCAAACCATCCACAAAAAACCACGTCGCCCTGCAACATCCTTGCTTACAGATTCTCCCTCGAATACGCAAGTGCACTCTTGGCATCCTCAACATCGATATTGAGCTTCACGTTATGCTCCTTAAGAAGATCAATAAACTCTGATAGCGTGAGTTTCGCTACTTTCGCGCCCAGTCCGAGGCTGACCTTCCCATGCCTGTATAGTTGCAGGGCTTTCATTTTCCTGCCATCGTCTATCAGACTTCGCAGGGTTTCTGACATGGTGAGTCCTAAAACACCCGTGATGAAGTCGAGATCCTGTTTTGGTTCGTATCTGACCGATATTGTCATGGACATTTTGCTTCCTCCTTAAATATGTTGTAAACCTTTCCGGAATATCTGCCGTAATCGTTCAGTTTTCGCAGGTACTCGCAGGTTTCGTCTCTGGTGAGTAGTCCACGATCAAACATCCGTACAACGATCGCCAGAGCATTGACGAATGGAATCTCAAATAGTTTGCATAGCTTGATCAGTTCTCCATCATCCGTTAATATCACCCTCGCCTGCAGTTCGTTGTAAAGGACGTACGCTTCTGCTTCGCCCCTGTCCAGTCTGAATTGCCCTGTTATCTCATCTGTACTCGATCTTATCTTTTCCACGATGATGCGCTCCTCTTTTATCTCTCTTTCCAGCATTCTTGCATCCAGACTGTGCGCTACTGTCATTTCCTTTGCCACTTCTTCCGGGACGATGATTTTTCCGAAAGCGGAGAGGAATCTTCTTAAAATGCTCACCCTTGCAAGAAGTATGAGTGTTGAAGCGTCCGAAACGATCATATTACGGATGTATACATTTGTAGTTACATAAGTTTTTTGCCCTACAATTCACCCGTGTTCGCACCATACACACAGCCCCATACTCGCCGCAGCAACCCGTGCAGCCACTGATCAACTCATCCCACCCCCACCTCGCCCGCACCATCACCGATAGCACGCTCCGGACCGAGACCCTCGCCCACCACAAACCCGAATGCCTGTTGCCCATGCAAAGCAGGTGCTGCCCCACTGCTCTGGTGCCCGGCGTCGAGCTAATATCAGATTTCATGCATTGTTGCATGATGCCATCTGGTTCAAAGTGCTGAAGCAAGGATTAAGAAGGTTATCCGTGAAACTTGACGTACAGGAGATGCGTATAAAGTATTGAAGTTAAAGTTAATGAAAATAGAGGATGTCGTTTTAAGACTGAGGAAATTTAAATTTGTTCACTCAGTCATTCTTTTCGGCTCAAGGGCTGTAGGAAATGAAAGAGAAGAGAGCGACTTTGATTTGTGCATCATATCAAAACCGGACATGGATGTCGGGTTAAAGGAGAGAATATCTCTTGAAAATTCAGTGCCGGAGAATGTGGATATTTCGCTGCTTACTGAACTGCCTGTGAATATCCGCAAAAGGGTTTTTCTTGAAGGGGAGGTGCTTTACACCAGAGATCTCTACTATGTCTTGACTCTTGCAAAGGAGACCGAGATGGAGTACACAAGGTATGGGAGTATGAGGATGGACTATCATAAAGCCGTTATGGGACGGGTAAGTGCAAGACTTGGGTGATTACTTTGGATATTGAACGGATAATCGATAAAATGGATGATCTGGAAAAATGCCTGAGAGAACTTGAGGAATACCTTCCGGAGGGGGTGGATGCGTATTTGAGAAGTGGGCTGAGGAGACGGGCGTGCGAGAGGGCATTTCAGTTAGCGTGCGAGAATCTGCTGGATATCTGCAACATGATCATATCGGATGAGGGGTTGGGAATGCCGCGTGATAGCAGGGACTCTGTACAAAAGATTGCCAGTCACAACATGATATCAGAATCTCTTGCATCACGGATTGGGGAACTGATTGGGTTTAGAAATTTGATTGTCCATCAATATGGCAGGGTGGATGACTGTAGGGCACATAAGCAGATGTATGGTGAGTCCGGGGATTTTTACGAATTTCTTGAAGAGATTGAGAGGTTCATCACTTCAAAGAGAGACGAATCTGGTGAACGCTTAACAAACCGGGACCGGCGCTGAATACATAAATAAATGGGGGGATCCTATATCCCCTCTGCCACGAATAGCACCGTTCCATTGTATGCTCCGCCAGCCCACCCGGGAACCTTTAGTGATGCCGCGATGTTCTCTGCGTTTTCAAAGTCGGTCACATCGGCGAGTACCCCAACAGAAAATCCGTCCACGAAACCGCCGTTTAATCTGAGTGCATCATCATAGAAGCCGCTCTCATCAGTCCTGATTCCTGCGGTCAAAGGACTGGACAACTGACCGATTCTCGATGTTGTTGGCTTTGATAATGTTCACAACAGCGCTTGCAAACGTCGTAGGATCAACGGTCTCATTCGGTGCGTAAGGCGAGATCTTTGTCTCGATATTGAAGCGGACGCAAGGGTCCATTGTGTTTGCGAGGTCTATTACTTCCTGGAGCGCGGGTATCGTGTAGTCCGTTGTATTTCCCGGTGCGATCTGGTCAGGGAAGCGGGCTGGATCCGGGTTCGTGTCACAGATAAACTGGCTCTGAATCTCTGCAAGTGTCAGATTCTTGATACGAACCTCGTCCGCAGGATTGTAGGGTGTGCCATCGGTTCTGCGGCAGATTATGGAGCTTACCACCCGGTTGTGTGATACAACAACCACGCCGTCACCTGTGATGCCAATGTCAAGCTCAAGCGTGGTAACATCCAGTTCCATCGCGTGCTCAAATGCAGGCAGTGTGTTCTCCGGTCTGAGTCCGCGACATCCCCTGTGCCCCTGAAGATCAAAGCTTGCAGGGTCGATGTCTTCCCCCACCATGACCTCAAGCAGCAGGTCGGGTCGATCGGTGATGATACCATCAACGCCAAGAGCAATGATCTGTCTCATGTCCTCTTTGTTGTTGATTGTCCATGGAATCACCAGATACCCGGCTTTCCGGAGAGATTTTACGTTGATAACATCACTGCTGACACCGGCATCTATGCGCTCCGAGATGCCAGTGCTCTCGTTGCCATCGTCAAGAAGCTTGTAATAAGGCGAGATCACATCCGCTTTTATGGCGTTCATCACGCCAAGATAGTCCTCGTTCAGCGGACTCTGTGAAGACTTGATGATACCTCCCTTAAAGTCAGGGAGTGGTATGGGTGCATCCAGCAGCATGCCATCAGCATCAGTGTGAATCAGGAAAGGTCCGAATTCGTCCCCAAACCAGAATGTTCCGTCGGAAGCTTTTTGCATGGACTCGATATCAAAGTCAGATCCTGTGAGGATGCGCTCGGAAGTCCACTCATTCACGATCGGGAACGGTATCAGGTCGTCCGGGTCTTTCAGTTCAAAGAACCCTTGTACACTGATCGTCCCGGATCCTCCGTCTGATGTCTTAAAATCGGGGTTGATCGTGTAAACCCTGAGATTGTAGTCTTGTGAGTTCTCCTTGCTACCAAAGCCGTTATCAGACATCATCACATAGAACGACCCGGCATCCTTCTTTAGAACGGCTTAAAATCCTTGAACTGGCTGTTCTTCGACGAATGGTGGGAAAACACCGTTGATTGGTTCCTCGCCAATGAACTGTCCTGATGTTGGTCCGGCAGCAGTGGTGTTTGCAGGGAGTACAGCCCACCCCACAAGAACGTCACCAACCCGGGCAGATGAAGGCATAGCCATCGCCGACATCACTAAAACAGCTAAAAATCCAACTAATACAACTTTATTCTTCATTAGTGATCATCTCACACATATAAAAATAAATGGGGGGGGTTAAACCCACCTCACTACAACAACACCCGGGAGGGACTCACCTCACAGGTATGAAGTTCTCTTCTTTCACGATCTGCTGCCCATCTTCAGAGAGCACGAAGTCAAGGAACGCCTGCTCATCAGCATCTGGCTCGCCGTTCGTGATCATCAGAAGCGTTCTTGAGATCACGTAATCACCGCTACTGATGTTCTCGATTGTGGGCGCTACATCATCAAGACACACAGCACTGACATTAGAATCAAGATATCCAAGAGACAGATATCCGATGGCATTCTCGTTTCCGGAAACCTCCGTTCGCATCGCGTCATTTGAGTCGAGAATAACCGCGCTATCAAGGATCGCTCCGCTGACTGGCTTTAATACCGTCTGCTCAAAGCAATCTCTTGTTCCTGATCCGTCCTCCCGGGAGACCACTATGATCGTGGAATTATTA
>RXIK01000080.1 GCA_004211975.1 Methanosarcinales archaeon
AAAAGTTTTATTTGCCACAGATTAACACTGATTTCACTGATTTCGGAAGTCATATCCTGCCACTGTTTGCAGGATTGGCATCATGTTGTTCAACCGACCAGAACAAATTAAAAAGTCTCATTAAACCACAATTCAAAAATATCAGAAAGTCCCCCGGGTTTTGGTCGCTGCAACGCGATATACCCTAAGACTCCCGGGGCATAAAATAGCAAAACTGCGGCAGATCATTTTTTTGCCGCATTCCCACTTATCTGCACACATCCACAATCTCCTGCCGTTCCACGTCCACAAGCCCCATATCCGTGATCTTGAGCCTTGGTACTACAGGGAGCGCAAGGAACGAGAGCGTCATGAACGGGGATGGCAGCACGCACCCGAGCTCCTGCATCATGGCATGAAGGCCGCGGAGTTTCGCATCCACCGATTCAACACTTCCTGCAGATAGCAAGCCTGCGAACGGCAGCGCGATGCCGCCCATGATCTCACCATCATACGCAACAGCGATCCCGCCACGCATCGCACGTATCTCGTTGGCGCATAGAGCCATGTCATCAAAGTTAGTGCCAACCACGATCACGTTGTGCGAGTCATGAGCGATGCTCTGGGCAAACGCCCCACCCTCAATCCCGAAACCAGAAACAAACCCTCGCCCAATACCCTCTGCCCCCACGCGATCTTCATTACCCGTATTATCATCGCAATCCCCATCTCCACAGCCCTCACAGCCGCCTCCCCGCCCGTGCCGCTCAATAACCGCAATCGAAAGGATATCCCGCTTGGGATCGGGGTACAGAACACCATTCGTTGGATGCAGCGTCTCAATTCTCCAATCGGTGAATATCACATCAGGAATTGCAACAATGATATTTGCTTCGACTTCCGTGTCGCTTTTAAGATACAGGCTCTCAGGATGAATCCTCTTGAACCGCACCGTGTCAAAGACCTCTGCCGGGTACATCGGCGTTGAAGTGCTGTTAGCTGCCCCGCCCACAAAAACACGGTTGATCACGAACCTGCGGAGGTCATCAAGCACCACGAGGTCGGCTTTTCTTCCGATGCTGATTGACCCGATCAGGTGATCGATCCGGTAATGCCTTGCGGTATTGATTGTGCACATTGATATTGCCTCGATCGGATCGATGCCAAGCTCGATCGCGGTTCGTACGTGCGTGTCCATGTAGCCTGCGATCAGGTCCTCCGGGTGTCGGTCATCCGAGACAAAGAAGAAGCTGTTAAGACCGATTCCGTCCTGGACGAGTCGCGGCACAAACTCGCGGAGAGACTTTGCAGCAGACCCTTCCCGCAGCATCACAGCCATACCCATCCGCGCCTTCTCGATCGCTTCGTCGTACATTAAGGACTCGTGGTCGCTTGTTATGCCTGAACAGAGGTAGCCTGCAAGATCGCTGCCAGTCATTCCGGGGCAGTGTCCGTCAGCCCGCTTTCCAAGAAACAAGGCTTCCTCGATCATGTCCAGTTTTTCAGGATCTGCGGCAAGCACGCCCGGAAAGTCCATCACCTCTCCAAGCCCGATGACCCCGTCCTGATACAGCAGTTGCGCAACCGTTGGTGCATCCAGCACCGCTCCGGCGGTCTCAAGACTGCTTGACGGGACGCAGGACGGGATCATGACAAAAACGCTTGACGGCAGATCCTCAATCTCGCTTAAAACAAGTTCTATCCCCGGTTTTCCCAGAACATTTGCGATCTCATGCGGATCAATGATCATGCCGGTTGTGCCGTGCCTGATCGCAGCCCCCGCGAAGTTGGTCAGGGTCACCATGCTGGACTCATAGTGCACATGCCCATCGATCAAACCGGGAGAGACGAACTTCCCGGTTACATCAATGATCTCGGTGTTATCGCCAATTTTGTCGGATACGTCCCCGAGTCCAACGATGATGCCATCTTTTACTGCGATATCTGCCCTGAGAAGCTCTTTTGTGTTGACGTTGACAACGGTTCCCCCGGTTAGTGCAAGGTCTGATTTTATGGTTCCTTTTCCCGCTGAGATCTGTTTGTGTAGTATCATGGTGATACTTTGATCGAGGGTTGTTGAAGTATCTTTTCGTGTTTTTGGGTTCAGGGACCTAGGTTTCGTTTTGGTTGGGTGGTAGTCATGTAGCGGCTTTGGATAATTCGGGGTGGGAACCATGAGATTGCACGGGTTTCCACAAGGTTTCTGTGTTAATATCGTGTGATCTTATGGAATCTTGTGGTGTTATAGGGGGCATTCTCACAATACTTGAGTGTGGTGCTTACCGAAAAATAAAGTAGCAAAGTTGGCTGATGTCACGTTACATCCCCGACATTCGTGCGATTCGTTCATTCGTGCCATTCGTGATCATTTATGCCGATTTTATCACGAATTTCACGAATGTGCCGAATGCCACGAATTTTAACAGATTGTTTTCTGGCAAGCCCGTAGGTAATCATGCGCCTGATTGCCGTCACGCCATCAGCTCTCATCTGATCCTAAGTCCCGTGCAGGTCCCTTCACTCACTCTCTCGTCCGTGCCAGTGCGTGAACCAGACGCTTCATTCCTGCTGCGCACAGTGTGCTTCCAAGGATTATGCAGATGATGGTTGGGATGCTGATGGTGGCAGCCATAAAACCGGGAAATGATGGATACATTGAGGGGTTGTTCGGATGAATGAGTCGCACGTTTCCGAGCATCGATATTGGTATTTCAGCAAAATTATATATAATATAGTATCCAATTATCAGTGCGATAATTCCGCAGATACAATATAGCACAAGTGCCACAACAGAAACATCCGTATCACCCGCATCCAACCGGCGATCATAGATGGCAAGCCCGGACCCCCCGAAAAATCCCGCGATCACGGCTGTAACCGGAGCAAAATAACCCGCGATCACAGATACACCCCCATAGATCATGCCTCCAGCCACAATGCCCAGAAGAACTATCGGAAGTCTTGTTTTGTCCGTCATGTCTAATTCTGATTCTGATTATCCGGTTATTTGATCAGCCAATCATCCAACCATAAGATCATGCGCCTGGCCATGGCAGTCCGTGCACTGCCCCCCGCTCCCATGTGACGGGTCCACTGTATGACAGCCAACGCTTGCGCACGTAACAGTAGTTCCGTGTTCGGGATGGCACAGGACACATTCAATATATGCATGTTCGCTCCCGCTCTGCAGCATCATGTTAAACGGCTCCGCGTGACAGTCCACACACACACTCGATGTAGTGTCGGCTGAGTACTTAATCTCAAGTGGCACATGCCCAATTCTATGGCAGTTGGTGCAGTCGCGCATACCCATCCCTGTGTTGTGCCCGGCGTGGCAATCGATACAGAGCATGGTGACCGCGTGTTCAGGATGGCACATGTCACACGCAATGTCCGCATGTCGCGTGTGCTTTCGTGTAAACGTCTCCCTGATAAATGAACTGTGACACCGTGCACACTGGCTGTTGTCGTGTTCATCAAACTCGATCGACCCGGGTTTGTGCGGGTCATGGCAACTGGTGCAGTCCAGCGCATCGTCACCATGCGGCAGTCCGTGGCAGTCACTGCACGGGGGCAGGTAGCCATGCTGGATATGGCAGTGATCACACTCAAACGCCGAATGCAAACCACCACTCTCTTCGATGCCCTCGTACTGCGGGACGTGGCAGGAGCGGCATCTGCTACTGTTCAGGGCGGAATTGTTGATCCGTTCCACCGGAGCATGCGGGTCCGGGTGACAGCTTACGCAGGCAATAACGGTTGCCCCGTGCGTCTCAGGGTGACAGTCCCGGCAGTCAGGCAGGTAGCCATGCTGGACGTGGCAGAAGGTGCAGTTCAGGGGCGCATGCTTGCCGCGTCCATCCTCAAGAGAATTGTATTGTAGCGCGTGGCAGTCCACACACTCAGCATTCCTCAACTCAGGATATACGCGGTTATCCGGTGAAGGCACAGACTGTGGTTCACCATCCCCCCCACGGTCCATACATCCACATACCGCAAGCACAGCCATGATTATAACAATTAATGCGACTGCGTCCTTTCCGCGTCTTAGCCGTGCCATGACTGATATCTCCTTGATGACCTGTTCCAGGCATCCTGTTACTATTGTGTCGCCTGAGTCAGCCATTCTTAATATACTGGTGGTGCCGACAGTGAATAAGTTTTATGTACCTGCAAGACTGCTTTTATACCTATGGCTGAACTCTTCGATCAGGTAAAAAAATTTTATCGGAGTGATAGTCCGCGGGCAGAACTCCTGCGCGATGGCATTTCGGTTGCCAAGATTCTCATACTCTTTGCAGTCGTATCCCAAATCGCGTTTGGAACATGGACACCGATGCGGGCGATCGAATCCGGCAGCATGGAACCACACATGCGAGTTGGAGACATCGTCTTCATACAGGACATGTCCCGCACAAAGATCGTTACACAGGAAGAGGGTGCGATCAGTGGATACGACACGTTCGGAGACTTTGGTAATGTGATCCTGTACAGGAAATACGGGAGTACCGACACGACCCCAATCATCCATCGCGCAATGTACCATGTGGAAACAGGCGAGCCAATGTGGAACGGCGGTAAGGCAGCACCACATGCAGGATACATCACACAGGGGGATAACAAAGAAACGAACATGCATTATGACCAGCAAGTCGGTATCTGTCGTGAACCCGTGCGAGAAGAGTGGGTAATCGGTGTTGCGCGTTTCCGCCTGCCTTATGCTGGACATGTGCGCCTTGTGTTCGCAGATGTTCTTCAGAAATTCCGGGAATTAATAGGCAAGGAGCCCCAAGACCCATACGACCATCCCTGAAAAATCACCGCTTTTACGAGTGCATAGGAAACGCCATGCCGGAAATTTCAGGAATACACGTGTGTGCCAGTGAACAGGACAAATTAAGGAGACTTTTTATTATTTTCTGGTTATCCGGGGTTGTCTTGTGTAAGTACAACTGATAAAATTGAGCGCTATTGATCTGAAAAGTCATTTATATCGTTAATCTGTGAAATCAGTGTTCATCTGTGGCTAAAAGTTTTATTTGCCACAGATTAACACTGATTCCACCGATTTCGGAAGTCATATCATGCCACTGTTTGCAGGATTGGCATCATGTTGTTCAACCGACCAGAACAAATTAAAAAGTCTCAAATTAAGCGTGGCTCGCGCACCTCTTAATAGCATAATAGCCTCGCGATGAGCGCCCTCGTAGAACCGAACAAAGAGCTGTAACTGAGGAATCCAACTATCACTCCATCAGCCGGTTGATTCCCTCAAGCACTGCTTCGACGGACGCCATGATAATATCGGTTCTTGCGCCCCTTGCAGTGACCACTTTCTTGTCGGACCGCATCTTGACAAGAACCTCCACGAGAGCGTCGGTGCCGCCCACGATAGAATCAACATGGTACTCTTCAAGCTCTATGTCATGCAGATTCGCAATCGCCCGCTTAAGCGCATTGATCGCAGCATCCACAGGTCCGGTTCCGATGCCAGCCTCAACAACCTCCTGCCCGTCTATGATTAGTTTTATGGATGCAGTTGGTGTGACCCGGTTTCCTGCCACAACAGTTAGTTCGTCAAGTTTCACCTTTGCTTCCTTGTAGACCTCAAGCACAGTCTCTGCGATCGCCTGCAGATCTGCGTCGGTCACCCGCATTCCCTTGTCCCCAAGTTCCTTTACGCGCACGAATATGTCGCCTAATTGCTCGTCTGTCGCTGTTAGCCCAAGCTCGCGCAGCGCGGCATCGATTGATGCCCTGCCGGTGTGCTTTCCAAGAACGATCTTCTGCTCCCTGCCAACGACCTCCGGCAATATCGGCTGGTATGTGAAAGGGTCTGCAAGAATTCCATGCACGTGGATGCCTGCTTCATGCGTAAACGCGTTTCCCCCGATGATCGACTTGTTCGGAGCAACAACAACACCCGTGAGCCTGCTTACAAGGCGGGAGGTTGTGTACAACTCCTCACAATTGATCTTTGTTGGTATGTGGTGTAACGACTCAAGCACCATCACCACCTCCTCAAGAGGCGTGTTTCCTGCCCGTTCACCAATGCCGTTTATGGTCACGTGCGCCTGCGATGCACCTGCAAGGAGTGCTGCCACCGTGTTTGATGTTGCAAGCCCAAAGTCGTCGTGACAGTGAATGCTTAGCGGCGCACCAAGATCAGTAAGCTCCCTACATATCTCTGTGGTGCGATCCGGAGTCAGTAGCCCAACGGTGTCACAAAAGCACAGACGGTCCGCGCCAGCCTCGATGCCGTCAGCATACAGTGACTTCAGAAACCTAATGTCAGCACGTGATGCGTCCTCGCCGCTCAGTTCAACAATTAGCCCGTGGTCCTTTGCAAACTCACAAACACTGATAGCCTCGTTTCGCACGGTTTCACGGTCTTTCTTCAGTTTTTTTTCGATGTGAAGGTCAGAAACCGGAACAACCAGGTGAATCGAATCCACACCACAGTCAAGAGCCTTCATAACATCAATCTCACGGATCCGGCAGTAGCTGCATATCTCCGCATCAGGATTCTCGCGCACAACTGCCCGGATGCCCTCCTGCTCGCCACCCGCCATGATCGCGCTGCCAGCCTCAATCACGTCCACCCCCAAAGAATCAAGTTTTCGTGCAATCCATACCTTCTCTTCCGGTAAAAGCGACACACCAGGCGTTTGCTCGCCATCACGCAGTGTCGTGTCCAGAAATCTAACGGTGCTGGTGGTGTCTGTTATGTGAATCCCTCTAATCAATTATTTGCGGTTATTTATGGAAATTTCTTGCGCCACCACTTAAGAATATTGACATGGCACGCATGAAAGCAGCCGATAGTTTTACAGTACCGTACAACATGATCAAGTATATGCATGGGCTCGTAGGGTAGCGGATATCCTATTGGGCTTCGGACCCAATGACTCGTGTTCGAATCGCGGCGAGCCCGTATGCATAAAGGTGGTAAACATGAAAGATATCGACATCCTGACCAAAAGAGCAACTGAAATGAAAGCGAACGGTATGCTTGACGGGCAGATCGCTGATGAACTCAATATCTCGCGGGAGACAATTGTCTGGCTTCTGACACGCGCCAGCAAGAGAGAGGGGGTTCGCGCACCAAAGGATCTGTCTATCGACTGGGGGAACATTGGCGAGAGTTCGTACCGGATGCGGTGCGTCTCAGATGCAATGGTGGATCTGGTCCTTGACAACATCGGCAGTTTTGAGGGTACTGATGTGGTAGTTGGCATAGCGGTCAGCGGCATCCCACTGGCAAGTATCATGGCAAACGAACTGGACGCCAAACTTGCGATATTCCACCCAAATAAGCAACTGTTCGGCACTGAAAACGCCGATGCAGTCGGCATCTTCAGCCAGTCATTCGCAGACGTCAAGGGCGCAAACTGTGTGATTGTTGACGATGTAATCACTACCGGACACACACTAGTGGAAACCACCCGGCAACTTACCAGCGCGGGTGCAAAACCAACTGCAATCACCGTGCTCGTCGATAAACTTGGGCAAGATACAATAGAGGGAGTCCCAATCTATCCGTTGTTACGTATCCTGTGGGTGGTCTGAAACAGAACCGATCAGCCACCGAAAAACGGGCTAAACAGGAATAGGGCTATTTCGTGCAGACTGCAAGTAGATAATAGCCGATGCTGTTAAACGGGAAGTCCCAGCGCACAATGTTCTCGATCCTGCCGGATATCCGCTGGTACAGCGAGACTTTCTTCTCGATGCGGCACAAATGCGGGTATAAAAAGATCATGACACTGCCAACACGAGCTCTCCTGAACCCTGCGCCCCGCATCTTTCTTACAAGTTCCCTTCTCGAAAAATAATAGGTCCATAGCCCGTCACTCACGAAATCCTTATGTTTAAGAGCGTGTCGCACCCAGCCACGGTTTCCGACGAAGGTGTGCATAAGCCACCAGTTAAGATTCCACCGGTTAACAATCGTGAATAACGCCTTGCCCCCGTCTGCAAGCACCCGGTGCATCTCGGAAAACGCGCGGTCAAACTCGGGGATGTGGCTGTACGCGCCAAACATCGAGGTCAACATCGAGATGCTTTTTTCCTTGAACGGGAGCGCATCCGCACTTGCAATGATGAACGGTATCAAAAGACCTGCTTCGTCCGACTTTCTCTTTGCGACACGGATCATCTCCGCCGAGATATCAAGCCCTATCACGCTAAAACCGTCCTTTGCCAGAGCAAGCGTCTGTTCCCCGGTTCCGCAGCCAACATCAAGAATGCACCCCTTGAAACCCACCAGATTCTCATGCAGAACCGCGTTCTCAACTGTCCGCATATAATCCAGCTGCGGATTTGAAAATCTTGCGTCGTAGTCAGATGCGAGCGTGTCGTAGTATTTAGGGATGTTTATTTCAGGCATAGATCTCCGGATCACTTTCTTATTGTTATCTTGCACCCGTTTTCCATAAACGTTGCATCCAATTTCAGCCCGATGTTCGCTGCTACTTTCTTGTGGTACCCAGTTATGCAGCCACGGCAGTAATCTTCTCGGGATACGGGCATTCCCATCTTTCCAAGTTCCATAGCTATTTTTAGCGTAGCACACATCTTTGTATTAAGAATTGCGCTCGTCACACCACCGTCTACCTCAACATCGCTGCCAAACAGGTGTTTACTCATAGCCGCGTAATGGAGCGCGTAGTTCAACGGGGTGTTCACACCCATTGATTCAAGGTTCATAGCACAGCCCTGCGCTACCATTGTCTCAAATTCGTCTTCTGCACCCGGTCCGAATTTTTGCCGGATAGCAGCTCCGGTACCTGCCGTAATTCCAACAAATATCTTTGAAGCGATATTCTGACACTCATCCTTGCTTAGTTCCGGTATTTCAGTCATCCGGTCCATCTCCTTATGTCTAAAATTTTTTGCGGGTTTACCAACCCACGCAACTTCTGAAACATATTTCCCGCCGTGAAACTTCTGCGTTGCTTGCGCATGTGCAGCTAGAAGCCCCGGGTTCACCTTACCCGATCTTCATGCTGACCCAGTCCATGATATCCGCAACACCGGCGCCATCGCTGCCACTGCCACCATTACCATCCTCGCCGTTGCCGCGCAGGTATCCGGTTGCCGTCTTCAACACCTGAACCGCGGTCGGATGCATCATCATGAAGAGATCAACACCTGCAAGTGCAAGTGCAAGTCCTGTTGAGATCTCCCAGATCGGTCCCCGGTACTCACGAGGTCCCCAGTCCGAGTCCTCCTTGATCGGTGAGGCAACCATCCATGACTCTCTTGCACCCCATGCGTTCGTGGTTCCTGATGAAATCGGGAAGTTCAGTTCCGGATCGCCGATAAGTCCTGCGAGCCGGATGCGCTCAATATTTGAGTATGCATAATCAAGACCGTAGCCAAGCGCTGCGGTTGTCGGGTCCATCACAATGTCACTGCGCTCGATGTTGCATTGTTTCATTAGCTTGCGGTTAAGCTCTTTCTGAGAGTTAATCTCAAGCTGGGTCCATGAGAGAATTGCGTGCCCATACTTTTTTGCGGCGCCTGCGATGCGCTGGTAGTCCATGTTCAGGTTCGCAGAAGCAATCAGGCACCGCTCACCCTCAGCAACCTCAGCTGCTCGCTCAAGAACCTCAGGATCCTTTTCAGGGTTTCCGGAACCCCCGATTATAAGCGGGACATCAACTGCCTGCAGCACGTCCTCAACCACTTTTGACGCCTCTTGCGCGGGTGTATCATTGATTGATGGGTCTGTGCTAATCAGGTGAACCGTGACCATGTCCGCGCCATAAGTCGAGACCGCTTTCTTTGCCCACTCAGCAGGGTCATTAATCACATCCTCATAGTTCACGCGCACAGCCTTCGCCATGCCAATTGCCATGTCAAACACGTCGATGGAGACATGGTTTTTATGGGGCATCGGCGCGTCAAAATAATATGGCAGCGCGTTTTCGCCGCCAAGTGTTACTGTGCTCTTCCGGGTGCCGCCATCAGACGAGGTCGCACCAAGCGTCACCTCCTCAATTGTGTGTTTCCATTCAGGAACCACGTCCACCTCAAACGATGCAGGGATTAACTCCTGCGGAATCGCCGGTAGCGCGGGTGTTGTGGGTGCTGCCACCCCCCCAACCGGATGACCAAACATACCGGCAATACCGCCAAGACGCGTCGCGATCTGCGCAAGCTCATACCCAGCCGCTTGCATCAGTCCCGGGTCAACACCGTCTGAGGCAAGCTCAATCTCAAGATCACCCTCAATCACAACATCCTGCAGTTCAGTTACACCCTCGAGCAACTTGTTTAATTCTGATAGCGTGATGGTTTTTGGCATGGTTCCCAATATGCCTGCTGGTTTAATAATAGTTAGTACTTCCAGACATAACTGTGCCAGGTGTTTTCTTGTCTATGCAGCACCTACTTCCGGAATCACCCTAAATTTATCAGCCATCAATTTCTTCCATTCAGTCACAAAGGATGAGTTAACAACCAAACCAATCGCTACGGTGCTGCGATTGCAATGCTGCAAGCACGGGGTTGCCGCCCCAATCATGTCGCACTCCGCCCACGTCTCTGTCCACTCTGCTCTTTTTCAAGCCATTCCAACCTGTCCTGGATTGTGTCCGCTTCAGTATCGCACCGGACAAGCCCCAATCCGTACAGTTCCCCAGCTCTCTTGTAGCCGGAGGGATCATCAGTATCGCATGCATGATACAGGTATACATCACCCCAGCCAATATACCCCCAGACATTATCCGGATACCGCTCCACAAGTTCAGCGAACAGAATATCCGCGGTTTCTATGTAGCCCAACGCCGCATACGCTTCGGCTTCTGCCCTATACATGTTTTGCAGTATTGATTCGCGCGTATCAGGAAAAATAGCGCAAAACTCGCGGCAATAGCGGATCCGTTGATAATAGAAGGAGACGTCGTCCCGCCCCCCGTTAGCAAGTTGCAACTCGAAGTCCTGCGACCAGTTGTGGACGGACTCTGTCAGTGGCTCAGGCAGATATTCGTCAGCCTCTTCAACAGACGTGATGTAAGAGGGCACGATACTCGTTATTATGGTCCACGCACGCCCCCACCGCTCCAGCCCATCTTTATAATTACCCTGTTGTATATATTTATATCCCTCCTGAATTGCATCATCGATCATCTCAACATTAAACCGCTCCGGGATCAAACGTTTCCACAAAACAATTGCTGCAAGCATGATAAAGTCATCATCATTGGCGTCGGCATGGGAACTCACAATATAATAACCTTCTGCCAGTCCGATCGCAGAGATATGGCGTTTAGCATCTTCTTTGAAACGCTCTATCTCAAAACCAATGTTCATTGCATCCAATCGCGTGACAATATCCGAAGTTTCCATCTGTTCCACCTTTCCAAGTGTCCAGCACTTCCGGAGACACTCATTCAACTGCGCATCAGTTCCCGGATTCTCGAGACTACCTTGCATAAATTGCAGGATTGCAAGCACGCTGACGTGGGGTGCCTGACTATGCAGAACCTCCCATATACTCCCTACACGCCCAGTTTCCTTGTTCAAACAGCAATGCTTATATTTCTCGCCCGATCCACATGGACACGGGTCATTCCTTCCTATTTTTCGTGGCATAACTATTCGCTCCACCATGGATTGTGCCTTGAAATCCATGTTAATAGACACTGTGACTTGTCAGCTGTATAGTTTTGGTCAGTCGAGTGACCAGTTGTCCATAACTACGTGGTCACGACTGTGACCAGCAATGTATCGGGCAGTCGTATTGGATGTGCGACAGCATGGGCGCGGGAGAATAACACAATCTAATCAAGTTTTTTGAGAATTCTTGCGATTTTCCGCTCCAGTTCCGGAAGATCACCTTTGACAATTCCCCACGTAAGATCCAGATCCACGCCGAAATACCCGTGGATCAGAACATCCCGCAGCCCGGCTATCTTGCGCCATGGGATGTCAGGATACTCATCCCTGAACTCCGGGGGAATATTTTTCACGGCTTCCCCAATAATTTCCAGCCGTCTGATAACTGCATCCTGGGTACTTACGGATTTAAGGAAGTCTTCCCTGGAGAGTTGGTCCATGTACTTTTCTATGAGGTGTATGCTCTCTAAAATGTGGCAGATAAACACTTTTGAGTCTTTCTTCATAGAACCATCACCTGTTCGCTCAAAACCCTATCGCGTATAGCCGGATGCAATGCATTGTATGTGAGAACGTCAACGCTTATTCCAAGTGAGTCTTCAAGTTCCAGTTTTAGCCCAACTAGGTCAAGCAGGCTCTTTTCTCCTCTGAACTCTACCAAAATGTCCAGGTCGCTGTTCTCCTCCGCATCACCCCGCGCAAAAGAGCCAAATATGGCTGCACGAGCGACATCATGGCGCTTTAGTGTGCGGGCGATTCTGGTTTTGAGTTCTTCGATGGGTGGGGGCATTGTTGGTGGATTCTGACGCTGGGTCGTGGTTTCTTGTCTACGTAGTATCTATTTCCAGAAGCGATTTAAAGTTATCAGTTAACAGTTTCTTCCTGCCAGTTATGAAATTTTCAAGATTGTCGAAACTTAAATCGATATC
>RXIK01000178.1 GCA_004211975.1 Methanosarcinales archaeon
GACACCGATATCAAGTTTATAATAACCGGGTCAAACAGCACGATGCTTTCTGATAAACTATCGACATTGCTAACTGGCAGGATCATTTCAAAGACCGTTTACCCGTTATCGTTTACGGAATATCTGGGATTTGTGGAGTTCGAGCTTAAAGATGTGGATGTACAAAGAAGTGAAGCAACCCACCATTTTTTGAATTACTTAAACCGCGGCGGTTTTCCCGAGGTTGTCCTGGAAGATGATGCGGATATAAATCTTATGCGTCTGAATGAGTATTTCGACAGCATCCTGTTGCGGGACATCATAACCAGTAAAAAAATAAGGGAAAGTTCAAAATTAATAGATCTGGCGAACTATTCTCTCACAAATATCTCCGCCCTGTCAAGCTACATGAAGATGTCAAAAGCGATAGGGCTGTCTGTGGGCAGCATAAAGGAATATCTCTCATATCTGGAGCAGGCATACCTCATATATCAACTGAACTTCTTCTCATATTCCCTGAAAACGTCACTCGCCATCCAGAAACCAAGAAAAATATACTGTGTTGACAATGGTCTTCGGAACGCAGCGTCCTTCAAATTCTCATCCGATGAAGGCAAACTTGCGGAAAACAGTGTTTTCATTGAATTAAAGAGGAGGAACTCTGATGTATACTACTGGAAAGGCAAGAGAGAGGTGGATTTTGTTGTGAAGAGGCGGGACCACACACTAATGGGCGTTAATGTCACCTACACAGATGCTGTAGACGAAAGGGAGATTAAAGCACTGCTTGAATTTAAAGAGAACTTTGGGAAAAGAGTTTCAGAGCTGATCCTGCTTACAAGGAACATTGATAAATCCGAGCGCGGGATAACATATATCCCTATTTGGAAGTGGCTGCTTGAGTCCGGTGAGTAGATGCGTGAACGCATCCGGATGGTGACGCGGGCGCAACGCCCACGAAGTCAAAGTTGAATATCAGGGGCTGCCCCCGGGTTCACCGCGGCGTTTGCTGGCTGCGGGGTGCTTGCAGCTGTGTGGTTGGTGGTGGGGCTGGCGACATACTTTTTTGCAGATGAAAATGGTGCGTAGAGTGACTGGACGTTATAGTGTAGATACCATAAAAAAGCCAGGCGAGAGGAGAGATTCTTTAAACGGTTCTTCTCCGAAATCAGGATTCTGGAATTTGATTTGAGTGCGGCAGAGAAGTCGAGCGAGATAATGGCGGACCTGATGACTGCCGGAAGATCTGTTAATGCGCTTGATGTCCTTATAGCTGGTATCGCCATCGTGAATGGGGCAGAAAAGATAGCTACGGGCGATAAGGATTTTATAGAGATATCGAAAGTATCGGAACTGAAAACTCTGGTGTACTGACAAAGACAAACAATATATCAATCGCGGGGTTATCTGGCGATCTCAAGAATTGAGGTGTTTTATCATGGATGTTGGTTTCGTGGGTGCCATGTTATGGGGGTCGTTTTTCAATCTCGTCCCAACTCAAATATGCTGGAAGTCTGCCGAGAAAACGTAAAGCCATGAGGGGCTGCCCCGGGTTCACTGCGGTCTTCGCAATAGTGGGGGTGCTTGTGGTGATGTGGTTGGTGATGGGGCGGCGGAGACTCGAGTATGTGGCGGTGCAGGCGAATCGCAACATTAACATTTACATCTATGCCCCCCAGATATATCATTAATGCCTGAGATGCCGTCTGACGATCCGGTTGAGATTCTGGTGCGTCTTGCAAAGGACCGCGAGATTGACCCGTGGAATATTGATATCATTGAGGTTACTGACAAGTTTCTGCAGTATCTTGAGAAACAGCAGTTTGACCTGAGTTATTTCGGGCGAACACTTCATTATGCTGCGATTCTTCTTCGGATGAAGGCTAACGCTGTGATAGATGATGAGGATCAAGTAAAGGAAGAAATAGAGGGTTTTGATCATTTTGATGTTGAGGAGTACCCGATACCGGAACCGCAGATACGCAGGCGGTCAAAACGACCGGTGACGCTTGACGAGTTGATTTCCGAGCTGAAAAAGGCGGAGAAAGTCGAATTACAGAGGAAAACTCGGAAGAAGGTGGTGGAAGAGAAACCATTGATTACGACTGAGGATGTTCTTAAAATTGCGCATGAGGAGAATATTGAGCAGACGATCGTGGAGGTGCAGATGGTTTTACGCGAAAAATTTAAGTATAGTGATGTTGTGGTGTTGGGCGAGTTACTGGACCCTGATGTTGACATGATTCTCACATACGTATCGTTACTGTTCATGGCGACCAGAAAGCAGATATGGTTGGAGCAGCCAGAGTTGTTTGGCGAACTGTATATCAGGGCGCAGGAAGGTGTTTTTGATGTATGATGTAATTGTAGTCGGAGCCGGCATAAGCGGGCTGTTATCGGCACTCGCACTTGGAAAGCATGGGAAAAACGTGCTGGTTCTTGAAAAGAGCGGACATGTCGGGGGAAATTGTAATAGTTACTGTGTTGATGGTTTTTGGGTTGACACCGGACCTCATGCGATCACTCACCTGCTCAAAGGTCCGCTTCGCATGTTAATGGATAAATATTTTGATTATATTCCGGCATTCGTTGATTATGGCACTTATTATGTTCGCACACCTACCGGTATCCGCCCGATACCGTCGAACCTGCGTGAGTTCGTGACGTTTGACGCGCTCCCGCGAAAAGATCGTTTGATGCTGTCCCAGGCGCTGACAAAAGCATTAACACTCTCCACATTCGGCATTGACACGTCAAAGACATCCATATATTCCTGTTTGCCGCGTCATCTGTCTAAACAGACATACGATTTTGTTGACACGATCGCATATTTCCTTTCCGGAAAATCCATGAGAGAGACCTCGGTTTACCGTGTTCTCTATGGCAGCAGTTTTGTGCGGGACAGTGCGATGTATGAAACCAGCGATCAGCCGATAGCGGATCAGCTTGCAGAGCAAATAACAAATATAACGGGTATTCGTAGGTTGATCACCAACAAAACATCTCATGCACAAGCATATCCAAGGGGTGGTCTTAAAGCACTGCTTAACTCTGTGATGCATTCACTCCCTGATAATGTTGAGATCAAGACAAATGCGTGTGTTAACCGTATTTTAGTTGAAGGTGGGGTTGTGTGCGGCGTGTCCACTGATGATGAGTCGTATGACGCAGAGGTCGTTGTCCATTCAGGGTTTGCAAAGGATCTTCCGGTTCTCATCGAAGATCTTCCTGCTAAGTATCTGCATGACCTTGGACAGATTGATCAGGCACTGAGTATGTGCATCTGGCTCGGACTCTCAAAACAGATGAAAGAGTTTGATTACACTGGTTCAGAGATATGGTTTCAGGAAAAAGCGTACTGGGCAATGCCAATAAGCAATTATTCATCCACAATTGCTCCTAAAGGTAAGCAACTCGTTGGATTCATGTTTGTTGTGGAGGACTCGGTGAAACGCGAGAAAAAAAGGGCATGGGCAACGTTACATCGGGCGTTTCCCAACATCGAAAGATACATCGAGATGACTCATTACCAGGTTACAACCCCGGAGAAGGCTGCTGTGAGCATTGACGGCTACATCCCCGAGGTCAGAACCCCTCTGAAAAACCTGTATCTCGTCGGGACCGATGCCGCTGCCGAGAGCATGGGTATCACAAGAGCAGCATATTCTGTGCTTGATCTGATCAAATGCATGAAAGAAGATGGCTACATGATGTCCGGCAGACTATGACCCCGGCAAACCACACCATAAACCCGCCCACACGAAGATCCACAAACCCACAGATAATGTTCACAATATCAAGAATCAAGAATATGATGTACCAGGTGACCTTCAATCCTGCTATGCAAAAAGGACTGATTACAGCCAATGTTTCGGTCATAAACGAGGTGGATCTTGATGACGTGCTATTTACCTTTCGAAGAGTGATGGGCGGGGGACTTGCGGTTGGATCATACATCAAAGTGATCAGAGACCCATCATCAATCGGGAAAATCACCTTTAACAACC
>RXIK01000164.1 GCA_004211975.1 Methanosarcinales archaeon
AATCTCACGCCTGCGGAGCTGGTCGCATGAGCAACCACAATGAAACAGGAAGCCCCAACCGAAGAGAAGAAGGATCCAGCGCAGGATGCCTCGCTCTTCAGAGCGGGGAGGAAGTCACCTTATTGACACGGAAGAAAACCTCAACAAACTACTGCCGTTTCTCGATGAAATCATAAGCGGGGGTTTAATTACACTGGAAAAGGTGAGAGTTATCAGATACAGACATGGCAACAAAGATAAGCGGTAGGCTTAACACATCATTTACATCTTCCGCAGGTGCACCGCTAACGTGAACAACCATGCGGTTTCACGAGAGTAACACAGAAATCTTGTGGTTAGCTAAACACACACAAAAAAAAGAAAATAAAGGGAGTTTTCACTCCCCTTTCACTGCATCATAAAAACTCATATCAAAGATATCCTCTGCGGTAAGCAGTCTATCAATATACCCAAGCTCATAGTCGACCTCTGCAAACTTGATGGTGCAGTTAAGTTCGATGTGCGGATCGCTGATCCATCTACCATCCCACCGTTCAAATGAATACAGAACTTTATCAGCCGCAAACCCGGTTTTTTCCGCAAATATCTCGGCAGACTCGTTCGGGTTCTCAATCAGATACTTGGTTGCCTTGATATGTATGCGTACGATCTCCTTAACCATGTCAGGGTGGCTCTCAATCAGTTCGTTGCTAACGAGCAGGCAGCAACATGCATGGTCCTGCCACATCTCACCAGAACTTGCGACGGTCATGCCATCGCCGTCAAGTTCAATGACCGCAGGTCCGGGATGCGGTAGAAATACGCCGTCCACCGCTTTAGCTGAAATTGCGGTTATAGCGTCCCCCGGTCCCATCGGCACGATCTCAACATCATTAATGCTGACGTTGTTATCCATCAGGAACTTCTTGAGCACGCCATCCTGGATCGATCCTGGCGGAAACGTTGCGATCTTAAGCCCGCGTAGATCAGCGGGAGATGTGTAGTTGTCTGCAAGCTCAGGTCTGAGCACAAGGTCAGAGCCCTGCACCTGCACCCCTGCCACGATCTTTGCCTCAAGCCCCTGCGCAATCGCCGTGATTGGTGGCGCAACACCAACATAAGCGATGTCAAGGTGACCTGCCATCATGGACTGCATCTCAGGCGGACCTGATGGGAACGAATACTCCGTGACCTCTGTGACCCCGAACCTGGCAAGGTCGTCTTTCCACCATCCCTTATCCATGGCGACCATCTCTGCGATCTGATGCGTGCTTGGCTGGTATCCGATGCGAAGATGCGTTATCGGATCAACCTGGGTCGTACCATTCTCTGTTTCCGGTGCAACACCATCATCATCCGGCGTGTCAACAACACACCCGGAGAAAGCAGCGAGCGTCAGCACCACCAGCAGTATTGTCAGTATTTTCTTCATTGTAGCCTCCTGTTACTTAATATCCTGATATCTCGAATTCTAATGTTTGTTCTGTTAATATCCGGTCATCCGAGCCAGTTCCATGCTTGCCGATTTATCCGAGGTCCCTGGCTCAACAATGACTACGAAGTTGCCATTCGACCAGAAATACCCGTGCCTGAGGTCGCCATCATCTACCGGTGGTCGGGTCTTGACCTCTGTTGCCTCGTGTCCGTTGAAGTTCACCGTACCGAATCTGGAAATCGTTCCTAAATGCAGTCTCTCAAACTTTGACTGGTTCTTGTAGTTTTGGGCAGCGTTTGCCGCATTCACCGAATCGGTGCACTCAATGATGGTTATAGCCGTGTCGGTATGCGCACCTTCAGCAACATAAATTCCCTGGACTGCATCCACAATCTCGCCAACATCCAGACTTCCTGAGACCATCAACGCAGCGTCTCCTATCATGTCCACCGTTTCCGTGTTCTTATCAAGTACGGCTCTCAACGTGAACGACTCCGGAAGTTCGCCCACTGGAATTGCGTCTGCCATGGATGGCGGCGTTTCAGGTGTTGTTGTGGTAGTCGGCGTTGTCAGTGCCGGTGTCGGTGTTGTTGGTGTCGGCGTTTCTGCGTCCGGATCATCCGGTATGATGCATGCGGATGCAGCAATCGCCGCAATCAATACCAATATCAATAGTATGCTTTTCATAATTCAGCTTCCTTGTCAGTACTTCTCTCATGAATGAGTTGAATAACGTCATCATGATCACTGATCTTCCCGAGTTCGCTCTCTCGGATCAGCACGGTACCGTCAATATGCGTGTGTCGACAGTTTCCTTTCACGATGTACAGCGACCTTGTTTTCGCAACGCAAGAGATACTACTCATCAAATGGGCATTTCGCACCATCGTCCGGTTATACGTGTTAATCCCGGTTAACATAGTGTTATGCTTGTCATCATCCGATATGGCGTTAAACGGCGCCTGCTTTGCAGGAAACACAATGAATCCAAGTGGCGCAAGAATCAGCGAAACCTCGTTCTTATCACCCATTTGATCATCCATCCGACAATCACTCTGAGCATCCCTTCGACCATCACCCGAATCACCATCTTGATTAGCTCTCCGGATCCGATCGTCCAGAGTTGACGCAAATATCTTAACCGGACAGATTAACTCAACATCAAGGACCTCTTCAAGACGAAGCGCCACATCAACCGACGCAGCCATCATCCCACCCTCATATCTGCTGATCGTTCTCCGGGACATCCCAAGCTTGGTTGCAAGTTCCCCGAGCGAAATCTTTCTTTCAATGCGAATGCTACGCAGCCGTTCACCATCAATACTGATGCACAACCCGCCCGGCGCCGCACGAACCAGCGGCGGAACACCCTCAATCAAGCAATCATGCAACGTAGCAGAATTAATCGAAGGAATACCATGTCTAAAATAAGTCACGCCATCCTCAAGCATCTGACTACGTGACTTACTCCCAATGATAAGCGGCTTTCCATTCAAATGATCGGACAACGACCGCATCTCATGCGCTGCTACAGCATTCAGGCTGTCAATGTTAGAAAGCGTGCGAAGCAACAGCAAGATACGATTGCTCCGCGCAGCCAGATCAAAGCTCCTCGGACGAGTATTACACCGATCCGAGAGCATGAACCCGGCGCTAGTTAAGATTTCGATAACTCGGAGCGTTAACAACTCTTTGTTCATCAAGATTTCGTGTACCGCACCCCGATATAAAGGTTTGCAGTAACCACTCCCGCGCCCAAAACAGCATCACACGACACCACCACACCCTTTCACGGTTATTTACCTTGCCAAAAAAACATAGAATCACAATCAAGAGACCAAACAACATACCTGAATAGCTACGGTTTGCAGCCAATTACACAGGCACCATAGTACAGGCAAGGCAGCGGAAGTATGCGCGGACAAGATAAGTGAGCGTGCTTCACCCACCCACTCCTTCTTGCAAACATAAACTTTTAGACATCGACCACACATCGATTCAAGGCTTACACCAGTATTCAGCCATCCCGGATCAACACGGATCAATTCATGACCACATCCTGTTTAATACGGACTCAGAGAACTTTTCACAAATCCATAAAACAACATGTCAAAATCATCCCCACCCCCGAATCTTAATGATCTTCTTTGGGGCAAGAGATGGGGTTTTGGCATGTTGGAATTCTATGCTAAACACACATACAAATAAGTGTGCACCAAAATAAAGTGGATGTGTGATGGTTACGCATATTGAGCCTGCGCTTCTGTGTTCAGGATGCACTCCAGCATCCCTTCCGATGCGGGTATCTCCTCGCCATGCTCAACAAGACTCTCCATATATAGTTCGATAGCCTCCCGCGCCATCTTTATGGACTCATCTGTCGTGTCCCCATAAGTGACACAACCGGGGAGCGAAGGGACTATCACCGTGTAACCCCCCTCTGGCTCTTGTTTAAGCAGGATTCTGTAGCTCAATATTTTCATTATAGTTGTCTGATGATTGCGTGGCGTAATAAAAATTCCGCCCTCACACCCGTG
>RXIK01000165.1 GCA_004211975.1 Methanosarcinales archaeon
ATCGCCACAATGCTGGACGTAGATGGTGTAATCATCGTCACCACGCCGCAGGATGTCGCGATCCTCGATGCAAGAAAAGCGATAAACATGGCGAAGGGGGAGGGAATCCCGATTATCGGGATCATCGAGAACATGAGTGGATTTGTTTGCCCGCACTGTGGAAGTCCTATCAAGCTCTTTGGAGAAGGTGGCGGGAAACGTGTCGCCGATGAAATGAACGTGCCATTTCTCGGAAGCATACCAATCGACCCGATAATTGTCAGATCCGGAGACGACGGCATTCCTTTCGTAGTAACACCCAATTCCAGCACCGTTCGATCATTCGAGGAGATCATGAAGCGAGTGTATGATGCAGTGAATGCATGAAGGGTGCAGCTGATCATGCCGGCAATCCGTTATTCGCGATCACGGGTATAAACACCGCGCGGATTAACCGCCCCCCCCCAACACGCGGGTGTTTCAGGGATTCTCAAACCGATAGATTGCCCCGATACCCGCCCCTAAAGTCAAAGATCATGCATTATAATGCAGGGCATCATGACCCCTATGAGGTCGCGTGTTTGACGAGCGCGAAAGATGGGAGTAGGTATGTGAATTGTGCATATAGGTTTTACGGGGCAGGTGATGCGGTAAACAAATGTAACAAGTATCCGGAAATTAAACCTGCTATTATTCCTACAATGAATTCTTTAGTGGAGACAAATCTCTTCAGTGATTTAATCTCCTGCATTTTATTCTTATCCATCGCACCTATCAAATCATAACTATATTTTACAACTTCTTTATACTTATCAAGGGATTCTATAGGTGTCAACCCCACCGATGCCATCTCTATTCCTCTAGCTTCTTGTGCCAATTTTCTAAGTTTCTGGAATTTGGCAAGAAATTCTGTTTCGGATATATTAAGACCAAGTTTTCGAGTGGATTCGTCTTTTTCTATCACCTCTAATTCTTAATGTATAATCACCCAAAGCAGTTTATAACAATCTAATGTAGCACGAACTAGATGATCATGTGCCTTCACAAGATTCATATTTTTGTCTTGAATATCTAATTCAGGATTAAAATATTGTGATATGTGTGCAAATGTGTTTTCGAGTTCAATCACCATCTGACGGGGCTTGTCGCCGATGTAGCCAACCAAATCGGAATATGCAGGTACAAATTCAGTTCTATAGAACTCAAAAACTTCATCCACATTCATGAAATTTGTTACCTTACCTATGAGTTTATGGTCTCGTCAAACATACGATCTATATCATAATCTCTTAGTTTAAAGATATTACCTCGGGTAGATACAATACCATGACCGCCAGGTTCGATGACTTGCAGTTCTCTACCAATTTTATCTTCTATAAATTTCTCAACATCTGATGTCGTAGAGAACTTTTCTATATCTACACCATATTTTTCTTCAAATATCACAGTTTTACTCCTTGTTTTGGTGTATCCGTCGGTCTGCATTTCTGGTAGCCTCCTTTATTCATATCCCTTTTGGAACACGAATCCCAAACCGGTTATACTATATATGTCTTTCTGTGACATAAACATTTGGGCATATTTCATGTGGAAATTCGATGAATGTGCGCCCCAGAACGCCATTCCGACCTCCGCGCCCATCACGCCAGCCTCCCAAAGTCGCCAAACCCCGGATGTAAGTACGGAGCCTGTGCATAGTGATCCTATTCCCCCTTGCCATTGTGCTCCTGATTAAGTTCGTCAGTAGCCACACCAACAAGGCTATTGAAAGACTGCCTTATGGATCGTATAAGTTTCATGCGATTGGCAAGGCAATGCAGTTGTCAGGATGATTATTGCTACAAGCTGCGAGGGCATCACCTGCTGGTG
The DNA here is from genome assembly GCA_004211975.1 of Methanosarcinales archaeon. Lineage (GTDB taxonomy): Archaea > Halobacteriota > Methanosarcinia > Methanosarcinales > Methanogasteraceae > Methanogaster_D. Next base: position 1,849 of record RXIK01000165.1, read on the forward strand.
GTGTGACAAGTCCTGGCGGCTCATCGCTTGTGAGTTTCCTTATATTGGATCACCGCCAAACACCAGAGTTATGGGTATGACCATCGCTGAAAAGATCCTTGCGATCCACGCAGGTAAAAGCAGTGTATCGCCAAGGGAGATCGTTGATGCACGAATTGATTATGTCATGGTGAACGATGTGACCGGGCTTCCTGCATTCGAGGTTTTTGAGGAGTTCCAGACAAGTTCGATCATTGAGAACACGGTGCTAATCCAGGATCATTATGTGCCAAACAAGGACGTGGCGTCGGCAGAACAGGCGAAGTCGATGCGCGAGTTTGCCGGAAAATATAAACTCAAGAACCACTTTGATGTTGGGCGTGGCGGTGTTTGCCACCAGATCATGATCGAGCACGGTTTTGCGGCGCCAGGCAGGCTTATTGTTGGCGCGGACTCGCACACATGTAGCTATGGTGCACTCGGCGCACTTTCAACAGGCATTGGCTCATCGGAAGCTGCGTCTGCAATGGCAACCGGAGAACTGTGGTTCAAGGTTCCTGAGACCCAGAAATTCGTTGTTAACGGGAAATTAGGGAAGAATGTGATGGGGAAAGACATTATTCTTCATATTATAGGTGATATTGGGGTTTCAGGATCGCTTTATAAGTCGATGGAGTTTTATGGCTCTGCAATTGAGTCGCTCCAGTTGTCTGATCGGATCACCATCTCAAACATGGCGATCGAGGCTGGCGCTAAGTGCGGCATCATCCCACCGGATGACGCGGTCTTCAACTATCTTAAAAACCGGGTTGTCGGGGAGTATACGCCGGTTTACGCTGATGAGGATTCCGAATATGATGATACTTTTGAGTATGATGCCAGCGAGATCAGAGCAATGGTTGCTAAACCGCATCTTCCTGAGAACGTGGTTCCTGCATCTGAAATCGATGTGGGGATTGATCAGGCGTATCTTGGCTCGTGCACCAACGGCAGAATTGAGGATATGCGGGTTGCAGCGGAGATACTTAAAGACCGGAAAGTGCATCCTGACGTCCGGATGATCGTGGTTCCCGCAAGCAAGAGCGTCTTTGAGCAGATGTTGCGTGAGGGGCTGATTGAGGTTTTCATGGACGCGGATGCTTATGTCTCAGGACCGACGTGCGGCGCATGTCTTGGTGGTTACATGGGAGTTCTTGCAGAGGGCGAGCGGTGTATCAGCAGCACGAACCGCAACTTTATCGGCAGGATGGGGCACAAGGACTCAGAGGTTTATCTTGCAAATCCGGCAGTGGTTGCGGCAAGCGCTGTGACCGGGCGAATAACCGATCCAGATGATATTGAGTCGAATTAGTTGATGTGAGGTGATAAATATGGTGGAAAAATATGTTAAAGGAAGGGTGTGGAAGTTTTCTGACAACGTGGACACAGATCAGATCATCCCCGCAAAATATCTTGTGACCGGCGACAGACAAAAGCTTGCAAAGCACGCATTTGAGAACGTGCGACCAGAGTTTGCAGAGGAGGTCCGGGAAGGTGACATTATTGTTGGCGGGAAGAATTTTGGCAGCGGATCATCAAGGGAACACGCGCCCCGTGCTCTTCTTGGCGCAGGGATTACGTGTGTGATCGCACCGAGTTTCGCACGGATATTCTATAGAAACAGCATTAACATCGGGCTTCCGCTTGTTGAGTGCGATGTTAACGCAGAGGATGGCAGCATCATTGCTGTTGATTTTGAGGAGGGGAAGATCGTGAATGCGGATACTGGTGATGTGCATGCCTTTCCACCACTGCCTGATTTCCTGATGAAACTGCTTGACGTCGGATTGATTGAGAACACGAAAAGGAAACTTAAGGGAACAAATGGTTGACTCTTATATTCTGGTGAAATATCTTTGATCTATGAAAATCGGTGTTGATGGCTGAACCACATGTAAATCCACAAGTTATTTATCATAACGAAAAAAATATTGGCAGGAGAAACGTATATGGATGGAACTATTCGAGCTAATATCAGTCTGGGATTGCCTGTTGCAATCGTATTAAAAAAAGACCAGAAAACAGGGAAACTCACAACAGGAGTTGTTCAACGCCTACTAACAAATTCTCGGAC
>RXIK01000166.1 GCA_004211975.1 Methanosarcinales archaeon
TCCGTGGTAAAGTCCCAGACATAATCCGCTGCCAGTGCATTACCCGCCAGACCTTCCGCCCCGGTTCCAACCGTTATACTATATGTTGTATCATACTCAAGGTCAGCATCCGGAGTGAAAGTCATCGTATCATCAGCCCAGCCAAGCGAGCCATTAACCGCAGGACTGATAGAGAACGCACCTTCGACAGATGTCTGAGTCATTGCCTCACTGAATGTTGCGGTTATCACGGTTGATACTGCAACGTCTGTTCCGGTTGGCGTGCTCGCAGTCACGGTTGGTGCTGTGGTACCTCCACTTGTGACGACCGTGATCGTCTCTGATGTGTTGATCACACTAAGTCCGGTCGTTATGCTTACTCCGGTAACATTCACAGTGTACATGCCATCAGGTACAGCGGCATCATTGGTGCATGTGCCATCCCACGTCTTTGCGTTTGGATTCTTCACCTTGGAACTACTGTACAACTCGTTCACGAGGTCACCACTTGCGTTCTCGATCGTGATGGTTGCGCTCACATACTCTGAGAACGCAACATCAATGCTGGTTGTCTGTGGTGGTTCGATTGTTGTGTTTGTTATGGTGTAAGCCGCAAGCGCTGGTGAATCGGATGCTACTGCTGTTGACATTCCCAGCAACAACACAACCAACATAATTCCAGTCATCATATATTTCTTCATTTACGTATTCCCTCCATTTAATCATACTTGATCTATGCCATTGCTACATAATTATCGATGGCACAGAACAACGCACTCATATCTCCGGAGTCTGTAATGTACGCATCAATGGCAGCGAACAGTTCATCCATGCTTACGGTTCCATCACCGTTTGCATCCCCGGATAATGTCGATACAAATCCATCTTCAGTGACTATTGGTATTGCCGGGTATGATGCCGGGTCAAAAACCGTTTCGTCTGTGCAGTCCGGAGCACATGTAGCAGTCTCGTTCGCAACAGCACTCAACAACAATGATGAGTTTCCGCCACACCCTGCAACCATGCTGAATGTCAGTGTGGCAAGGGTGCCATCACCGTTAAATCCCTCCGTGCTGATCAGGCTGATGTTGACCTTGTTGCCCGTGGAATCGCCAGCTATGGCACCAAAGTTCCGGACCGTGTCATTATCAGCTGAACTGATCGCATCATAACCAGTGTCCGGATCGTTGTAAATGGTATCATCAACAACCAGCAGTGCGTCAGATGTTACCGTTCCCTTCTCAATACCGGTAAATTCAATCACACTGGAATCATATTCAAGCATAATATCCATAGCACCAATGTTTGATGCTTCGGATACAGTTATTGGCACAGTTACGGTCGAGTTGACGATTGTTACATCACCAATATCCACCGTTACTTCTGCCGATATTGCGGTCGGTAGTACTGCAAGCGCAATCAATGCGATTGCAACAATTAAGGTAGTTTTTCGCGTGTTCATGTTATATACCTCGCAAATGGTGTTATCCCTCTTTTACTTATACGTTTACGCCGTGGCTATGCATGCATCGATAACGGTTTTAACAGAGGCAGTAGCACTATTAAGTGCCACATTATCTGAGAACCTACCCGGTAGAGTTGGGTAATCTTCTGCTAATACGGTCCCTGGCAGTACCATGAATATCGAAAGAACAACTGATGCAGTGATCAACATTCCCATATTAAGTCGCTTACCATTGCTAATCCTGCAGTCCATACCACCACCATTGTTCCCAATAGTCTCCATATCCATGATAATTCCCTCTTGCACCGCTTTTCGATCGTTAGAAAGCCGTTCTCGTGGCGTTGGTGAATCTAAAAAATAGAAAACAAAGAAAGGAAATCGTCCTTTCTTCGTTCTCTATCACTCAGTTCACGGCGTTCCTGACATCATCGCGTCTTCGTTCATCCAGATCCAGTAGCCCTGACCAGGAGTCATGGTGTTAAGTCCGAATGGATAGATTTCCCAGCCGCTTTCTTGCGTCCACATCCATACCTGTGAGAACTTGCCTTCGATACTCGCCATCGACCCAAAGTCTGCGCTGGTGCCATCATCAATCGGCATATCACCCATATCAATGTGACCAATCATGTTCCAGCCCGCGTAGAGCTGCTGCGCTGGCGGAACGTTTGATCCTGCAGACTCCTTAAAGTCGATGCAGAGAGTCTCCGAGTTCACCTTCCACACCCAGTAACCCTGGCATGGCACAACAGATATATTAGCAGGATTTGTAATGCATGAACCCGTACCTGCATCATAGTACTCACACGTCTCGTTTGCAGGGTCAAGATTGAACACAGTTAATGCGTCGTTTGCACCATCAATCCTCCTTGGCACCGAGACAAAGTTCCATCCGGCACTAAGAGCAAGACAAAAGTCACATGCACAGAATCCTTCATCAATTACGCCATCACAGTTGTCATCAACATCGTTCTCTACTTCGACAGCGCCCGGATTAATAGCCGCATCGGCATCATTACAGTCTCCATCATTCGCAACGTAACCTGCCGTTAGGGCACATGCCATTATTGTGTCGTCCGGATCACCATAGCCATCCGCGTCATCATCAGCATAGTACGTGCTGGTGAGTCCTTCATCAACCACACCATCACAGTTGTCGTCGACACCGTTGCAAACTTCTGTTGCTCCGGGATGTACCGCGGGATCGTTGTCATCACAGTCTGTGCCATCTTCAACATAGCCGATTGGCGGGGAACACATTGCCTCGGTAGTATTTGCCAGATCACCATAGCCATCACCATCAACGTCGCCATAGTACGTGGTCATGTCTGCTGCGATCAGGTTAAGTTGGCGTGGTTCACCGCCCACAGCCCACTCCGCGGTCTGGGCTGCAGCGACCCCTCCAACCATAAAGGTAATCGTCGCACCATTATCCGGTCCACCATCACCAAGAACGCCAAGCTGGGCGTATTCACCCGCCGTTGTGACAGTGACAATTCCACAAAGTTCTCCACCAATATATGCATTGATAACAGTTCCAACAGGAGCATCCACGCAATCAAGCGTTACACCACCCGAGAACCGGTTCGGTAGAGTTCGATCAGCTGCCGACACCGTTCCAGACAACATCAGAAATATTGAAAGAACAATCGATGTTGCAACCAACAACCTTGCATTGATTTTACTATTCTTACTAAGCCTACTACTCATATTAATTCTATTGTTTCTAACAGTTTCCTTATTCATAATAAGTCCCTCCTTCCATGTTCATACACGGGGTTCCGATTTAACCAAACATACTAAAATCCTGTTCTATATTACCTCCTACTTTCGCATCAGATACACAACTATAGCCGCAACAGCCAATCCAGCAAGCACAAGCACAGTCCACGGGACCGTTCCGTTCGCTTCTTCTTCAGATCCTGCTTCAGATGAGTCGTCAGTCGCTACAATTGTCGCATCCGCTGATGGTTCGTCAGACGTTGCATCGTCGTCGGGCACCGATGGAGTATCCGTGCCACTAGTATCATTTACTACGACACCACTTGATGGTGGAAATGATCCTCCGCCACCAGAACTGCTGCCGCCACCGTTGCTGGGCGGGGATACTGACAGCTCTCCTGCGGTGAGACCAAGTGAACGTTGTCCCTCTCCTTCTATCCATGTCTCGGTCCGGTCAGCATCGACTCCGCCTACAGTAAAGGTTATCGTCGAACCGTCATCCGGGCTGCTGCCTTTAACCTCAAGCCAGACATATTTGCCTGGGTTTTCGACGGTAGCAGTTCCTCTAGGGTCACCACCGATGTATGCATCGATGACAGTTCCAACAGGAGCGAGTTCGCCATTAAGCATCACGTCGCCAGAGAACCGGTTCGGTAAAGTTGGGTAATCCTCTGCCGACACCAGCGATACAGACAACAGAAGGATTGAGATGAGAATCAATACCTGAATTATTGGTCTTGTTTTGTTAAT
>RXIK01000179.1 GCA_004211975.1 Methanosarcinales archaeon
CCAGAAACACACCAATGATCTTCGCCTCGAACGATGTTGCAAACCCGTGCTGGGATGCCCACAAGCCGCTTCGCGTAACAAATGTTGCGAATATAACCAGGAGGAATGATAGCATCAGGAGTGCGGGCGCGGCAAGTCCGTATTCACGGTTTCGTTTCATCCGGAACTGGGTGTGGAGGTACGCGGTCAGAACCACCCAGGGGATGAGTGATGAGGTTTCCACGGGATCCCATCCCCAGTACCATGCACCCCACCCGAGAACCTCGTAAGCCCAGAATCCGCCGATGCCGATGCCGAGTGTCATGAAGAGCCATGTGATCCGGCTCCACGGCTCAGCGATCTCTATCCATCGTCGGTCGCCGACCAGCAGGTACGCAGCCGCCGCACCAAACGGTATTGCCGCCGCAGCATATCCGAAGAAGACGATTGGCGGATGGATCACCATCCAGGGATTGCGGAGCAGCGGGTTCATGCCCTGCGCAAAATGGCTGTCCATTAGATAGGGGACTGCGAAGATGTCGGTGCTTGTTGAAAGGAGGTGTCCCTGGTGATCGATCCCATAGATAAGCTCAAACGGACTTCTGATTACCAGCAGCATAAGGAAGACTGCTGCCACTGAAAGACCCGCGATCCTTGTGATCTCACTGATCTTACTCCCTGCGTGAATTCGTAGTAGTGCCACACACACCAGTGTGGACCACGCCCAGATAAAGAGCGATCCCTCCTGCCCCGCCCAGAATGCTGATATCTTGTATAGAATCGGGAAAGTTTCACAGGAAAACCGGAACACATATAGATAGTGTGCTGTAACGTTTAACAGATAATATAACAGCAGCGCGGCAGCAAGAGTGGATGTTACAAGGCATATCAACTCAAATATTTGTGATGTACGCTGTATCTTTGGATTTCTGCTGAAATAGTACCATGCCCCATAGATTATAGCGCCTATACATCCTGTGAACGAGATCCAGATAAGTAGCATTCCGGTGTTTATCGACATGGTGATTCCTTTGGATAGGTGATCTGTTACAGTGATACTTATTGGTTGCTGCCACTCCCGGGGTTGCCGCACAACCGGATTGTCAGGATATATGGTTTCGTTGAATGACGTGGGATTATGATGTTTTGGGATTGCAATTAAGTTTGGAAGATACGATATGGTTTATGCATGTTCGCAAAGGAGACAAGGCTCTGTTAAGTGGCGATTTGATCCATGAGCTCAAGAGAAAGGTGATACACCTGACGTCGATTGCGATAGTGCTGTGTTACTATGCATTCGGGCAACAGGCGATACTTTTGCTGCTTACGGTGTATTTGATCGCGATACTTGAGATTGAGTACTTCAGAATCGAGTGGGGAAAGAAATTACCCATTGTTCACAGTCTTTTCAGGGAAAAGGAAGCTGACAGGCTTGGTGGTCACGTGTTCTTCACAATGGGATGTATCATCGCAATCTCAATCTTTCCGGAAAAAATTGCGTCAGCCGCAATACTTATGACGACTTTTGGGGATGCGTCAGCTGCAATTTTTGGGAAAGCCTTTGGGAAAACATGGATTCCCGGATTAAAGGACCGGGCTGTTGAGGGCTGTGCGGCTGAGTTCATAGTGGATGTTGCCATTGGAGCGATCTTTTTATCCAACTGGCTTCTGATTCTTGTTATGGCAGGTACTGCAACCGTTGTCGAGACACTGGCTAACAAGATGGATGATAACCTCCTAATCCCCCTATTCTCAGGATTTAACGGTTATCTTATCTTCCTGATACAGCCGTATCTTAGCTAAAGAGATGGGTGGAGCAGAACCCCCCGGGGGGTTTTCCATTCCCCACTCATCCCCCAGTACAATCACACAAACATCCCGTGTGGCTCGCGCTCGTCCTCAACCATCAGCTTATCCAGCGCATGCGTGAAATCATCCATCGAGACGATGTGACGCCGGTCGCGTACCGCGTTCATGCCGGCTTCGGTTGCAAGGATCTTGAGGTCCGCGCCGGTTGCACCCTCAGTCTCCGCTGTGAGAACTATGAGATCAACATCATCCGCAAGCGACATTGCTTTTGTGTGAATCAAAAGAATCTGCATCCGCCCATCCGCGTCTGGCGGCGGGATCTCAATTAACCGGTCGAACCTGCCCGGTCTAAGCAGCGCCGGGTCAAGAAGATCAATGCGGTTGGTGGCTGCCATCACCCGCACGTTACCCCGGTCTCCAAAGCCGTCCAGTTCAGTTAATATCTGGGTCATGGTGCGGTTCACCTCGCCGGACCCAACGGTTCCATCGTGCGTGCGTCGGGCGCCAACAGCATCGATCTCATCAACAAAGAGGATTGTTGGGGCTTTTTCCCGTGCAAGCTGAAAAACATCTCTCACGAGGCTTGCGCCCTCACCTATGTACTTATGCACCAGTTCCGAACCTGACATCTTGATGAATGTGGCGCTGGCATGATGAGCTACCGCTTTTGCAAGCAGCGTCTTTCCCGTGCCAGGCTCGCCATATAAAAGTACGCCGCGCGGAGGCTCAACACCAACTGATTCAAAGAGCTCGGGCGATGTTAGCGGCAGCTCCACAGTCTCCCGCACATCCTGGACCTGCTCTGCAAGCCCGCCAATCGCATCATATTCGATGCCCGGATCCTCACACATCTCCATCACCAGCGCACGCTCATCCAGCGACATCGGAAGCGTGCGTATGATCTGCAGGTCACTGTTCACCGCAACACGCGCCCCCACCTCCGGCGCATGTTCGCCGCGTTCAATGAGCCATTCCTGGTTATTGCCATGCTGCCTGATCAACGCCTCATCACCGTTCACCTCAAGAACGCTCGCAAGAAATAGCGGTGGTTTCGTAGAATCTTCAATGTGTTTATTGAGCGCCAGCAGCTGACTATGAAGCTCTTTGTTAAGCGTCATCGCTTCAAGCAGCCGCGCCTGAAACTCGCTGTTCTGCATCTGAAGCGTTGTGATCCGGCTGTTTAACGATGTCACCATGCCCACCAAATCAGTAGGGTCATACTCAATCCGGTCAATTGCATCATGGGATATTTCTATCGGCACGTCCACGTCTGTTGTCTCTACCATCATATTGAAATAGGGGCTTTTGAAGATAAAGGTTACAGAAAGAAAGGAGTGTCATCAGCACAGAGACATACGTGATCAACATGCATTCAAGCGGAAAGGTATATCTGGTTGGTTCAGGTCCCGGTGATCCTGAACTGTTAACAATCAAGGCAGCACGCCTGATCAGGGAAGCAGACGTAATTGTGTATGATCAGCTTCCAGGACCTGAAATTCTTGCGTCACTGCCGGAAAGCGCCGAACAAATCGATGCTGGCAAATACGCAGGCGATCATACGCTTGCACAGGACGAGATCAACCGTCTGCTGGTTGACCGGGCATCACACGGCAAAACAGTGGTGAGACTGAAGGGCGGAGACCCTTATCTCTTCGGAAGAGGCGGCGAAGAAGCAATCGAACTACAAGAGGCTGGCGTCCCATTTGAGGTTGTGCCCGGCATCACGTCCGCAATCGCAGCTCCGGCATCAGCAGGCATCCCAATAACACACAGGGACCACGCATCAATAGTAACCATCATCACCGGACACGAGCAAGACAAAGGCGCACCGATGGTTGACTGGGAATGGCTTGCACAGTCCAAAGGCACGATCGTGGTCCTGATGGGCATAAGCACACTTGACAGCTACATCCCCAAACTAATACACCACGGCAGCAACCCGGACAAACCTGTTGCAATCATCGAGCGCGGAACAAGACCCGACCAGACAGTGACCACCGGGAGCCTGCGCACAATCGTTGACATCGCCAGAAAACACAGAGTGAAAGCACCCGCAATCGTTGTGATCGGCGACGTAGTGCAACGATTTTTTCACAAAAAATCGAGTAAAAACTGCCCTCCGGGCGGGGTTGGTGGTATGCAGTCCCGAAGGGCAGTTTTTGATCAACTTCTGTGAAAAGTTTGGTGAAAAGTTTGCGAGTGAGAAATGCCCTCCGGGTGGGGGCTGGTAGTATACATTTTCACGGGTTAAAGCGGTTTTTCTATAGAAAATCGAGTGAGAAATGCCCTCAGGGGGGGGTTGGTGGGCAATGGCACTACCTTAAGCGGATATCCCACCTCCACGTAATTCGTTGCGAGCTTCGTTCCGTGGTTTGGTGAGTAACGGGTAGGGTTTACGTCGGCGTTTGACGGCACGTGGTTCACT
>RXIK01000081.1 GCA_004211975.1 Methanosarcinales archaeon
GGATTCGTCCCAGCCCGACATTGACGACGGACATGTTGGCAGGGACCTGTATGGCTGGATTGCGAAGAGTTTTGATACGGATGATCTCAAGGTCTTCGCGCTTCACCACCACTTGATCCCGGTTCCGATGACCGGTAGGGAGGAGCAGATTCCTGTTGATTCGGGTGATGTGCTCGAACTGCTCGATCGGTGCGGCGTTAATCTCGTGCTCTGCGGACACCGGCATGTGCCGTATGTCTGGCAGTTGAATGGGATGTTTGTCGTGAATGCGGGAACCGCGTGCTCAAACAAGATCAAGGCGAGGACCACGCAGTGCTACAACCTGATAGAGATTGATGAATGGGGTTTGCGGATTTACCGGGTGCTCCCCCGTGGCGATCAGAAACTGGTTGTTGATATGACTCCGGGTGAGAAATAAGGAGGTATAAAATGGACATAATGTTAGTAAAGAGATTTGGAATCGGTGTGGCGCTTGCCATGCTGATCGTATTCAGTGTAACATCATCAGGCTGTATTGATTCAAAAGCGAAATCATCTGATGAAGAGGTAATAGGGACGCTTAAAATCGGGCTTATCCCGACAGAGGATCAGATTGAGATCTTAAGGAAGTTCGGTCCGGTGCAGGAGTATCTGGAAACCGAACTTGGAATGAGTATTGAGACGTTCACAGCTACTGACTATACGTCGGTTATTGAGGCTATGCGTGCAGACAAGATAGATATCGCATTCTTTGGTCCTTTTTCGTATGTATTAGCCGCCGAGCAGGCGGAGGCAGAAGCAATTATTACTGGCGGCACCGAGACTGGAGATGTCGCAACATATCATAGTTGCATCATCACGCATCCTGATTCTGGCATAACATGTATCGAAGACCTGCTTGCTAATGCAAGTGAGACCACGTTTTCGTTTGTTGATCCTGCCTCAACATCAGGAAACCTGATTCCGAGGGGCTATCTCCTCTCGATGGGTGTTGATCCTGACACGGACTTTAAGACCTGCATGTTTGCTGGTGGGCACGACGCATCCGGTCTTGCTGTGAGATCCGGGAATGTGGATGCGGGTGCGATATATGACATCGGATACAACCGCTTAATTGAGAGCGGTGCGGCAACCACGGAGGATCTCATTGTGATCTGGACATCTGACCCGATCCCGAAGTCACCTATTGCAGTGAGGGGTGATCTTGACCCTGCACTCAAGAAGCGGATCCAGCAGGCGTTTGTTGATATGCCAGAGAAGGATCCTGAAGCGATGAAGGCGTTTGAGAGTAAATGGGAGAAGAACGAGATGTATGTGGCGATTGATGATAGCACGTATGAATACGTGCGGGGAATTGGCAGGTCGCTTGGTTATATCTGAAATAAGGAGCTGGTGTTATATGTTAACGGTAGATCATCTCAGAAAGAGACTTCCTGATGGGAAGCTGCTCTTGCGAGACATAAATTTCAGTGTTGGCGAGGGTGAGTTTGTGGCGATACTCGGACTTAGTGGCACTGGGAAAACAATACTTCTGCGGTGCATAAATCGTCTTACAACGCCAGATGGTGGAGAAATAGTGCTTACCGACAATGGAAGTTCACTGAATATAACAGAGAGCAATGCGGGCGAGATCCGGGAGGTGAGACGGCGGATCGGCATGATATTCCAGGGTTTCAACCTTGTAAAGAGGCGGTCGGTCATTGAAAATGTGTTGATCGGTAAACTCGGGAGAATCAGCGTGGTTCGGAGTCTGATGCGCAGATTTGAAGATGGTGATGTTGAAATGGCGCACAGAGCTTTGAGCCGTGTTGGAATATTGGATCTGGCAGATCGCAGGGCTGGAACCTTGAGTGGTGGAGAGCAGCAGCGTGTTGCGATAGCCCGGTCGATTGTGCAGGACCCGTGTCTGTTACTTGCTGATGAGCCTGTTGCAAACCTTGATCCGACGACAGCGGAGGTTGTGATGAATCATCTGAGGTCAATCTCGGTTGATAATGGTATCAGTGCGCTTGCTGTGTTGCATCAGCCGGAACTTGCGAGAAAGTATGCTACACGGGTTCTTGGGGTTCGGGACGGTGTCATCGTTTATGATGGCGATGCGAGACTTTCGGATGATGACTTCGAGCTCATCTATGGGGGTAATAATGCTTAAGAATAGGTACGTTGTACCTGTTCTGTTTCTTTTGTTTTTCATCTGGAGCATAATATGCACTGGTTTTTCTATAAGGGATCTGATTGAGGGGGTTCCAAACCTCAGTAACTTCCTTGGGTGTATGTTTCCGCCTGCGTGGGATGCATTTGTGCCGCTGATATCGCCTGCTATAGAGACTATACAGATGGCGTTTTTGGGAACTGTTTTTGCGGTTGCATTGTCTGTGCCGGTTGCATTACTTGCGGCAAACAACATCACGCCGTCAAAACATGTGAAGGTATTTGCGAGAAGCATTATTGCGTTTACACGGACGGTGCCTGATATTGTTTTTGCGCTCATTTTTGTGTCGGCGGTGGGGTTGGGTCCGGTTCCAGGCATCCTTGCACTCGCAATTCATTCGGTCGGGATGCTCGGGAAACTGTATGCTGAGGCTATTGAGGAGGTGGATCCGGGACCTGTTGAAGCTGTTGAGGCGGTTGGAGCAGGTAAGCTTCAGGCGGTATATTATGCGGTTCTTCCGCAGGTTACGCCTTCGTTTGTTGCATCGACGCTTTATCGGTTTGATATCAATGTTCGGTCGTCTATTGTGCTTGGGCTTGTTGGTGCAGGCGGCATTGGGTTTGAGCTGATCATGGCGATGAGGCTGTTTAGATACCATGAGATGCTAACAATACTTATCATAATATTTATTGTAGTTATGCTTTCTGAATGGGCGTCCAATTCCATCAGAGCACACATAATTGGAGAAGAGGTTCTGAAATGAACAGGGATAAGCGATTTGAGCTGATTGCACGTGCTGACAGCGAACGGATCTGCGAGATCGCTGAGCGAATACTTGCGGATACCGCGGTCGAGGTGATTAAGAAACCGATGGGTGGCATGATTATGATGCGTTTTAGGGACACCGCCGAGAAATGCATCTTCAACTTAGGCGAGGTGCTGGTAACCGAGGCAGAGGTCAGAATCAACGAAGAATTGGGTTATGCCATGATCATAGGAAAAAACCCTGAATCAGCACTTGCAGGCGCGATTCTGGATGCAGCGGTTGAATCCGGACACCCTATCACGCCAGAAATCATGGATCTGCTTAAAAGCGAGGAACTGCGGATTAACAAAGAGTTACAGAAGACCTGGGCGAAGGTTGCGACCACAAAAGTGGATTTTGAGGTGATGGTGTGAGAAACTGGGAATTTGATGTGGTATTTGACTCTCAGAGGATCTTTCGGTCTCTTCTCGATGCAATGGCAAACCCCGGTTGCATCATCACACTTCCTGATATCAGGATTAACAACCCTGCCGCAAACATGTATCCTCTGCTCTTGCTCATGACACTTCTGGATCATGAGGTGAGTTTCTCTGTTCTGGACAACGGAACCCCGGTAACAGAGCATCTAAAAACAAATACCGGGAGCAAAGAGTCAAAACTCGAGAATTCTGACTTTATACTGGTATATGGCGGCTCTTCTCATGGTTTGATACGGAGAGCAATGGTGGGAACGCTCGAGTATCCTGATGAGAGTGCAACCGTGATCTATGACACTGATTCAATCGGAGATATTGATGGGGACGTCCTGCTTGAACTTTCAGGACCCGGCATTGCAGATAAACGCAGGATCGGCACAAGCGGCATCGAACAAACTGAAATTGAGGATGTTTTCACGATACAGGATTATCCGCTTGGTCTTGATCTGATATTCTCAGATAACGCGGGCAGGATAGCATGCATCCCCCGATCAACCACTATGAAGGTGATATAACTTGGGTTACGTACCTGTCAAAGGTGGAAGCGAAGCAATAAAGAACGCGGGCAGACTTGTTGATTCACTTCGCAGCGCACATTCAATGGACGTTTCGCAGATCCAGGGGCGACTTCGGCTTTCTGTTGACCAGGTGATGGGCGAAGGCGGACTCTATGCGCCAGAGCTCGCAGCTCTTGCGATCAAGCAGTCAGATGGCGATTTAGTTGCTGCCTCCTTCCTGATCCGCGCATATCGGTCAACACTCCCGAGGATCGGGTACTCTGAAACTTCAGATACAACGGACATGTTTGTGCTGCGCAGGATCTCATCTGCGTTCAAAGACATCCCGGGTGGACAAATCCTTGGTCCGTCGATCGATTATACGGAGCGCCTCCTTGATTTTGAGGAAAGAGGTGTGACGGATGATTGTGATGCTGATGATGATGCTGATCAAGAATTCGGATCGGAAAAATCCGATATCCCGAAATTTAAGAAAGTGTCAGATCTCTTAAGAGACAATGGTTTGCTTGAAGACGTATCTGCTGACAATGAAACCAGCGATGATGCCAGCAATGAACCGTATGACATAACCCGGGAGTCCATCAGGTTTCCTGCCCCCCGATCCGCCCGCCTGCAAACACTCGCACGGGGCGAGACCGGCGCTATGCTTGCGCTCGCATACAGTTCGCTTCGCGGCTATGGCTCGGTGCATCCGACTATTGCCGAACTCCGGGTTGGGCATGTGCAGCTTCGCATAAAACACCCATACACCGGAAACAATGTGTGCATTGGCGATGTACCGGTCACAGAATGTGAAGGGATACTCTCAGGAGTTGGTGCTACCGAAATAACTGCGGATAACAGGTTTTCTCTTGGATATGGTCTGGTATTCGGGCAGAACGAGAAGAAAGCAATCTCTATGTCAATACTTGATGGAACAATGGGAGTATCCGAACCGAAAACACCTGCTGAGGATCCTGAGTTTGTTCTGTACCATATCGATGGCATCGATGCCATGGGTTTCGTGGAACACCTGAAACTACCGCACTATGTCACGTTTCAGTCGAGTCTGGACCGGATAAGGGCTGTTCAGGGTGCTGGGACCGGGGAGGTTTCGGATGACTGAACTATCAACTCTTGCCGGAACCGATTCAGAAGCTGTGGAAGGCTACAACTTCGCATTTCTCGATGAGTTCACAAAAAGGGAGCTCAGGCGAAAGATCCTGAAAGCCGTAGCGATTCCTGGCTATCAGGTGCCGTTTGGCTCACGAGAGATGCCGCTTGCAAAGGGATGGGGCACAGGCGGCATACAGGTCACACTCTCGATCATCGGGAAGTCCGATGTCCTGAAGGTGATTGATCAGGGCAGCGATGAGAGTGTTAACGCAGTTAACATACGCAATCTTGTTTCGCGCATGACCGGGGTTAAAACAACGAGTGACACGAGCCGTGCCACAATCATCCAGACACGACACCGCATCCCTGAAGAGCCGCTTACCAAGGATCAGATACTGGTGTTTCAGGTGCCGTTTCCTGAGCCGCTCAGGACGATTGAGCCCTCTGAGCAGGTGACGCGGAGGATGCATGCAGAGCAGGATTACAGCGGGATGTGGCTGCATCTGTATGAGGACATCGTTAAGCACGGTAAAATCACGATTGGCGCAAGATACCCGTGCATGGTAAACGGCAGGCATCTGATGGATCCAAGCCCGATTCCAAGGTGGGACGTGCCGCGATTGCACAAATCACCCGTGCTTCACCTCTTCTGCGCAGGAAGGGAGAAGCGGATCTATGCAATTCCACCGCACACCCTGGTTGAGCCGCTTGAATTCGAGGACTACCGGTTTGAGACCGAGGACTTCTGCGGGAAGGTGTGCGAGCGGTGCGGGAGTTCTGATACGTTTTTGGATGAGATCATTGATGATGCAACCGGGAACCCGAGGTATCTCTGTTCGGACACGAGTTTCTGCGAAAAACGGCAGAGAGGTGAAGATGTTTAATACGATAGGGCACAGCGCCCCAAAATCTGTGTTAATCAGTCTTGATCAGTGGCTTAAAAAAACGCGTTTTAGCCACAGATTCACACAGATTACACTGATTTTTGTTGATCTGTGTCAGCCGGCACAGAGAGGTTGCGCATGACTCCTACACCGGCATCGGCACCGGCACTTAGGGTAAATAACCTGACCAAGATATATGGCAGCAGATGCCCGGACTGCATCGAAAACACAGGTCCTGATCACGGCAGGAATGTGTGCCCGGCATGTGGCTCGGTTGTTGCATGTGCGAACATAACATTTGAGGTGATGCCTGGCGAGATACTTGGAATCGTTGGCGAGAGCGGCTCAGGCAAGAGCACGATCGTGCGCTGCCTCCACTTTGATATGGAGCCAACCATGGGCGCTGCATATCTGCGCTGCTCTGGCAACGGCTCTGATGATGCGAACATCTTCCAGCTAAATTCCCAGGAGATGCGGGCTGTCAGAAACCAGCATCTTGGCATGGTCTACCAGAACCCGCAGATGGGGCTTAGACTTGATGTCACTGCCGGCGGAAATATCGCGGAGAAGCTGCTTGCTGCCGGATGGCGGAACGTCGGGATGATTCGTGACCGGGGGGGATTACTTCTTAAACGCACCGAGATTCCGCTTGAACGGATGGATGAGGCGCCGCGTAACTTCAGCGGCGGAATGCAGCAGCGGGTGCAGATCGCGAAGGCGCTGGCAAACGATCCTGATGTGCTGCTTCTTGACGAACTGACCACCGGGCTTGATGTCTCGGTGCAGGCACGGATCCTGGACCTGATAAAAGAGATCAGAAGAAGCACGGATGCCGCGATGATCCTGATCACACACGATCTTGGTGTGATCAAACTCCTTTCCGAGCGCACGATCGTGCTTAAGGATGGGCGCATCGTGGAGACTGGGCTTACCGACCAGATACTGGAGGACCCACAGCATGAATACACCCAGTTACTGGTTAATTCGGTTTTATGAGGTGATCATCTGACAGGTAACCATTTAGAGATTTTTGATCTGAACAAGACATTTAACGTGCATGTTCTTGGCGGAAAAAAGATAAAAGGATTTGAAGATGTTAGTTTCAGCGTGAAACGTGGTGAGTTTCTGGCGATCATCGGAAGCAGCGGCTCCGGGAAATCCTCGCTTCTGAAATGCATGTACCGAACATACCTTGCTGACAGCGGATCAATGTTGTATCATGGGGATTCTGGCAGCGTAATTGATCTTACCACCGCATCGGACCACGAAATCCTTGCGATTCGAAGAAACGAGGTTGGCTATGTGTCACAGCTTTTGCAGGTGGTTCCAAGGACAATTGCAGTTGATGTGATCGCAGAACCATTGCTTCAGCGTGGAATTGGGATTGATGATGCGAGGGATGCAGCATCCGGATATCTTGCTCGACTACGGATCCCTGAGGACCTGTGGGATGCGTATCCGTCCACGTTCAGCGGCGGCGAGCGTCAGCGCGTGAATATCGCAAGAGCGTTGATACGAGCCCCGCGACTGCTGCTGTTGGATGAGCCCACCTCAGCGCTTGATCCTGCGTCAACCGCGGTTGTTGTTGGGATGTTACGGGGGGTAAACCCTGGAACCACGATGATCGGCATCTTCCACGACCTTTCTGTGGTGCGGGAGCTGGCTGACAGAGTTGTTGTGATGAAAGATAACCGGATGGCAGGAATCGGGACCCCGGAGGAAATTTTATGATTGAGATCCGTGTTTTTTTGGAAAAAATTAACCGCAGAGGACACCGAGAGCGCAGAGCTTTTTTCACAGAACGAGAACGCTTTAACCGTTTATTTTCCATCCGCGTCCTTCTGCGCACTTTGCGGTTAAATTCCCGGAGCGGTCACCGTAGCCCCCACGTCCAGGGTAGTTCCTGCATAGTGAAGTCCACCGATGGTGGTTTTAGGTGCTGGGGTAGTTATGTTCTGGCAAGTATCGGGTTAAGTGATTAATATGAATATAATTAATGGACATATAATAACGCCGGATGACGTAATTGAAAATGGCGTAATAGAGATCGTTGATGGGATAATAACTGATATCCATAAGAATTTATCAAAATCCGGTGATGTTATTGATGCAAACAGCGGTTATGTGCTGCCCGGAATCGTTGATATTCATGGGGATGATCTTGAGACCGCAATCTCGCCAAGACCCTCGGCAAAGTTTCCTGTTGACTTTGCGCTCATGCATCTGGACCGGAGAAACGCAAGCACAGGGATCACAACAAAACTACATGCGATCGCATACTTTGAGGACGAACTCAAAAACAGGAGTATTGGCACTTCAAAAGAGATCGTGGAGACGATAACACGTCTTAAGGGCGAGTTTCTAACAGATCACTTTGCACATGTCAGATGCGAGATC
The DNA here is from genome assembly GCA_004211975.1 of Methanosarcinales archaeon. Classification (GTDB taxonomy): domain Archaea; phylum Halobacteriota; class Methanosarcinia; order Methanosarcinales; family Methanogasteraceae; genus Methanogaster_D. The sequence goes on from RXIK01000081.1 coordinate 8,268, forward strand.
AGCGGCGATCTGAAAGACGTGTTTGAGGTTATTGAGAGCCCGCTTGTCAAACTCGTCTCATTGATGGATCATACGCCAGGGCAGGGGCAGTTTACAGACCCTGCACGTTACCGGGAGTATCACAAGAGGATATACGGGTTAAACGACGGTGAGATCGATCAGATCATCAGAAATAAATCCGGTTATGCGGACGAGTTATTGCAGAATATGCGTGACGTTGCGGAATTTGCTTGTGCGAGAGGCATATCCATCGCATCGCACGATGACGACAGCCCGGCGAAGGTGGAACTGGTGCACAGCATAGGCGCCCGCATCTCTGAGTTCCCGATAACGCTTGACGCGGCAAAGAGGGGGCGGGAACTTGGCATGACCATCTCCATGGGCGCACCAAACGTTGTTCTTGGCAGGTCAACGTCTAACAACCTCAGTTCCAGCGAGGCGATCGATGCCGGTCTCGTTGATCTTCTCTGCTCGGATTATAGTCCGTGGTCAATGCTCTACTCTGCATTCATCCTGTGGAAGCGGGGAGTTCTGACGCTGCCCCATGCTGTTAATATGATCACCCGAAACCCGGCAGCGGCGGTGGGCATGGACGGTACGATCGGGTCAATTGAGATCGGGAAACGGGCGGATCTGCTGGTTGTCTCCGAACGGATGGAGCTTCCGGTTGTCACACGCACGATTGTGGGTGGCGAGGTCGCTTATGCGGCAGGCGGTATAAGATGACACGAATTGGCGCGGCGCTGGATCTTCGTTTCGGGAAAGACACGCTGCAATTCCTGGATTTTCTGTATTCAAATGGGTTTAACCATATTGAGGTCAGAAAAGACAATGATTATGTATACGGACCTGTGGACTCCGCTCTCCTGGGGCGGGTTCTATCTGAATATGATTTCACGATCTCATATCACGCTCCGAGCCGGGACTTTAACCTTGCGAGCGTGAATGAACGAGTGAGAGCATCCTGCGTTGCTCAGGTGATCCGGATAGGCAAGTATCTGCAAGAGGTCGGTTCAAAGTCGTGGGTGAACATACACGTGGGACATATTCCGGAGCAGTACCATAAACGGGTCACTGCAAAGGCTGAAGAGAACATGTGGGTGTCACTCGATGAGATTGCGGTGGCTTATGAGGGGCTGAATACGGGGCTCCTGGTTGAGAACGACAGTTTTGAGAAGCACATAACTAAATTTGGGCTGTATCCCGAGGCAATCGGGGATATCCTGAACCAGCACCCCGGGTTTAGCATGACCTTTGATATTGGTCACGCCCACCACTCAGGCATCCCGCCTGAATGGTTCATTGAACGTATGGGGCGTAAGATTGAGGTTGTGCATCTGCATGACAACAATGGTGTGTATGATGAGCATCTTGCACCTGGCAGGGGGTCTGTTGATTTTGAGGGTGTCCTCGGTAAGCTTGAAGGTTGCAGAACGTATGTGCTTGAGATGAAAACGTTACCTGATGTTATTGCGGGCAGGGAGTTTATCGAATCGCTGGGACTTATGAAATGACTGAAAAAAGCATTCAAATCGAAAGCCATGACCTAAACCTCTGGTATGGCGATGCACAGGCGTTAAAGAACGTGTCGATGGATATGCCAGCGAACAAAGTCACTGCCGTGATCGGTCCATCCGGATGCGGCAAACCCACATTCTTAAGATACATCAACCGGATGAACGACCTGATAAGTGGCTGCCGCATCACCGGAAGGTTTTGATAGAGAAACAAGGAGGCTATGATGGTTAAAGAACAATACCCCAATAAACTTGCAAACGTGCAACAGAACGTTCTGAGGCTTGGAGAACTGGCAAATTCAGCGATCAATGACGCGGTTGAAGCACTGCAGGACCACAATATTAAGCAGGCAGAGGCTGTGATAACAGGCGATGCAGGGATTCACAGTCTCTCTGCAGATATCGATGCGCTCTGCATGCAACTCCACGCACCAAAGCCACTCGTGTCACATGACCTGCGGACGATCGGGGCGGTGGTCAAAATCAACCTTGATATCGAGCGAATGTGTGACCTTGCCGTGGATATTGCAAGGGTTGCAACCGAAACTAAGGATAAGAAATATGTCAGGTCACTGATCGACATCTCCGCAATGGCACATATAGTATGCGAGATGCTTGGCGGCGCACTACGTGCATTTAGCGAGCTAAACTCAGATCTGGCTTACGAGATCGCAAAGCGTGACAACGAGCTCGATGCGTTATTTGACCAGCTCAGTCGGGTGTCGCTCACACTAATGATTGAGGACGTGGAACGGCTTGACGATGTATCGCAGGTAACGTTTGCAGCACAGCATCTTGAGCAGATCGGAGGGCACATCGGCAATATCTGCGAAAGCGTGGTGTACATGACAACAGGTGACCGGGTGAAGTTAAACTGAGGGCGACTATGGAAACCAGAAAGGTGCAGGTGACCGGGAAATCAACATACATCGTCACACTACCGAAGAAATGGGCTGTTGACTCAGGGCTGGTCGCCGGAGCACTTGTCAGAATCTCATACCTGGATGATGGGTCGATCGTGATCACACCGCCCGAACACGGGCAGGACCCCCGCATGAAACGCTTAAAATTCGATAACGCAAGCATCGACGGCAGAACCGTTAAATCCGCTGAAGAGACCATGCGAGATCTTATCGGTGCGTATGTGATGGGATACCAGGCAATAGAGGTTTATGCGGATCACAATCATATCCCGAAGGAGCTTGCGAGGGCGATGAAGAGAACCTGCCATAATCTAATCGGGTTTGAAGTGATTGAAGAAACCGATGAAAAAGTCGTGATCCAGGATCTCCTTGATGCAGGCGAATTCACGATAGAACGCGGCGTCAAACGAATGTCCTCACTCGTATCCCTGATGCTTGATGGCTTAATCAATTATCTCAAGACCGGTGATACTGAAATCTTGAGTGAAATCATCTCAAGAGATGATGAGGTCGACCGGGCGTACCTGCTGATCTCAAAACAATTCGTCAACCGACTGAGTCTGATCAGGTCAATGGAGGTGGATAAACTAAGCCTCATCGAATCATTCTATTATCGGCTGGCAGCAGGAAATCTCGAGCGAATCGCGGATCACGCAGTCAAGATCGCCGAGGTGTTCAGCCACATCGGCATCCCGGCTACTGCACCCCCAATCAAAGAATCTGTCAGCGTTCCACAAAACCTGGTTATAAGCAGCATCGAATCGCTCCGAAAGTCGAACGTGTCTCTTGCAAACGAGGTTATCTCAGAAAACACCCTGGTAAAAAAACGGTTATCAAAATCGGTTTCCACTGCCACACCAGTCACAGCCATTTCCTCGCCGGAAATCATCTTCGACAGTCTCATCAGGATCGGCGATTATGCCGCAAACATCGCAGAACTTGCAATCGACCTATCGCAGCTATAGGGCGATCCCACTCGTTCTCTCTGCTGCGGTCACAATCGACCATGCACTCACATTCTACCTTGCAGGCGGAACCGAGAGAATTCTTAAGTACGAATACAGCCCAACACTAGTTTATGCGGTCGAACACAACCTCGTAATCCCATATCTCCTGTTTACAGTCTTCTTCTACTACGCTGCCGGATACATCGTGCTGAAACATCTTCGGAATTCAGGGATATACCACATCGGAATCTACATCATCCTCCTGATGAGCATCACACACGTTCTTGGC
>RXIK01000153.1 GCA_004211975.1 Methanosarcinales archaeon
TTTTTTAGCATTTCTGTCTGATTCTGAAGGTCTTTTTTCTGTTTATAGGTGGAAACTCTCGAATAAATATAAGTCTTCCTTTTAACACCATTATTCAGCAGATTAAACACGTCCTCATCATGATAATCAAAATATCGCCCTATCTTAGTTCTACCGATCAAACCATCCGTAGCATATCGGTGGAGAGTACTGCGCGATATTCTCAACGTTTTCATCGTTTCACCTGCTTTCATATATTTGGTTATTTCATTTGACACTACATAAAATATTTGGTTATTCAATTACTGACTATACAGAAAATCTCCACGTTCTTAAAACATGCATGACCTGCTTCACCTTGCTTATACTGTCGATGAAAAACTACCTGCCCACCCAGCCACCACTATTACTCCGGTAATCGCTTAACACCATGCCGGCAAGACTTTGGGACCTATATCCCGTCTAAAAACTGGTCGCTCGCCCCTTCGAATATACTGTTGTGGTCTAAACCACGATCACCAAGCTGAAATTCCGAATTTCATTGGATAACGAGCTTTCAAGCGATTACCGGGGGTACCACAATGGATTGGATTTTAACGTCGCGTATGAAAAATATTCTCGATTGATTTTAAACAATCCGGAACTCTAAGAGAAGGATGTTAGGTATATGGATGATTTCAAAGACGTAGATCTTGAGAATAAGCACGCTAAATACTTCAAGGATGACAAAATCTATTTTTTACGGATTGTGAGGAGAAAGAACGATAAGGGCAGTGACGAAGAATATGTATTCATTGACATTATGAAACACGAGATAAAATTATTGAAGTATTTAATTAATCTATTTGTATTTTGTATTATAGATATTAAATTGAAACGTCTTGAAATTAATATTGAACTATATGATGGATCTTTGAAGGCAATAAAATCAGTGCCGTTCATAATCAAAAATGTTACATATAATTGAGTATAATTAGATAAATACGACTATATAAGTGTCCCACTTTCATATCAAACCCAACCATTAGTCACCGTACACAATTCGCAAAGATACATCTTCTTGCAAAGACACCACGATTTTTTAGATGGTGTCTCTGTTAACACTTAATTTGAATTGGATACGGTTTTTGCGCACACCCCCGTGCAAACGACTGATGGATTCGCAGATTGTTGATCTAAGCGACCCACTCTCCAGCTAACCCCTGTGGTCAGGACTGTTTTTTGCAAACGGCTCATCCTGCGTGTAGTTCCACCCGAGATCGAGTGCGATCTTTGCTTTTGTCAGTTCACGCCCGAGATAACCTGCATGATCCAGTTGCGAGATCAGTCCCAGGTCGATTGCGGTTGTGAGAATCCTGCAAACATCGGTTCCAACGATTGTTGCCTGTCTGTGTGTCACGATGATTGTTTTGTGTTCTCTTGAGATTTCGATGCGGAGACATCCGGCCGGGTCAGGAGCCCATTTTGATTTTTGCTCAGCAAAAACTGATTTTTCAGGGATTTCTGCGTCCGGAAGATATCGTTTCTCTTTCAGGATGAGGAGATCTATGCCAAGGTCTTTTGGCGAGCTGCTGCGTTCTGTTGCGAGCATCATCATCTGTGCGGCGGTAACAAGTTCTGCGATGCTTCCGCGTGCCTTGTCGCTGTGCTCGGGAGTGAACAGGATGTTGGCACCAAGTTCCGCGGAGATTCCTGTGAGGAGCGCGTTCACACCCACCGAATCGGCGTCGATCAGTTCGGTGACATTGCCAACGCCAAAGAATAGGGGGGTTGTTTCGTCTTTTTTGCGGAAGTCCCCATAACGACAGATGGATTCAACAACTCCATGACCAACAGGATCAAGTACCGGGTCTGCAACGATCTTTTTGATGCCCAGACTCCTCGCATATTTGATGTTTCGGTGCAGCGAATCATGATCGTTCTGATCCGGGATCATCACGACCGCGGTTTCATGTTCTAAAACAACCTCTTTCACCGCATCGATGTTTCCTGAGTTCAAGCTCAGCACGAGATCTGCTCCTGACCGTATTCCCGCAACGATAAGATCCGGATTTAAGGTGTCTATGCTCACCGGGAGTTTTGTTGTGGATTTCGCAGTTTTAACTGATCTTATGACATCATCAATACCGGCGTCCATTGTGGCACCGATATCGATGATGTCGGCACCTTTCGCCTCAAATTCACGTATTTTCTCGACCAATTTTTCTTTGGTCATTCCGGTTGCGCCCGCGATCTCAGCCATCACCTTCATCACCGAGCTTCCACCGATCTTTTTTTTGCATAGTTCAAATGCAGGAGCGGCATCTTTTTCGTGCTTGTGTACACGCAACAGAGCATCTTCACGTAGTTTTTTCGATAAAAACTCATCAGCAGGGATTGTTTTTGAGAGTTCGAGTTCGTCTGCACATGAAAGCACTGATGTCAGGTCATACGCATGCCTTGGTCCAAGTCGGATCAGCAGCCCGCATTCATCCTCAAGATCGGTGAAATCACTTGATACAAGACCCGGGACAAGGAGCAGGTCATAGTGTCCATCCGGAAGTGATGATCTCAGCAACCCTGGCGTTATGAACGCTGCAATATCAATATCAAGGACAAGTACATCGGCGTTCTCCTGCACGGCGGCTTCAACGGTTGTTTGCGCAAGTCTTCCGGTTGCTATGAGGATTTTCATGATATTTTGATCTCATAAGTACTTTCAGCCTGATCTGTGGGGTGTGCCAGCACCGTGGACACCGATATGTGTAACATGACACCATCTGAAAATCCGAACAATTTACATTGATTATTGGGTTCGTGATGCTCGTTTTGTGCGATTCACGATAAAATCATGAATGCTGATGGATACCGCGAATTGCACGAATTTGGTTGCCATATAGTCAAGCGCATTTCACTAAATAATCTGGTTATACCAATCTAAATTATTTAATCCCGCTTATCAGGTCCTTGAGCGCTGCTTTTGGGTCGGAGGCTCGGATGATTCCTGATGCGAGCAGCACGCCCACCGTGCCAAGTTGTAGCGCAGATTGCATGTCCTCGCCCTTTGATATGCCTGCGCCGCACAGCACCCGTACGCCGGGGTCGATTTCCGAGACAGCTTTCACAGAACCTGTTATGACGTCAGGATCTGCGCTTGACACCGGGAGCGCCGCAGCGGCTCTGGTGGTTGCGACGTTGTTGCTGCACACGATCGTCGTGAGACTTGTGCGGCGTGCTGCAGCGATTGCGGCGTCGATGTCTGCAAGCGTGAGCCTGTGTTCCGAATGGTTGATCAGCGTGCCGATGGCGCCTGCGTCGCGCACTGACTCTGCAAGCGCGTGACCTGTGTGGCTGCCCGGGTCAAAGCCACTGATGTGCTGCGAGAATACGGGGACGCCAGTATCTGCAACTGCACGGATGTCCGGAAGTTGGGGAACCGCAATGATCGATATCCCGGTTTCCCTGCCGAGGTCCCTGCATATCTCAGCGATACGGACCGCGTTTTTGCCTGTGGCTTCTATGTAGGTCTTAAAGTTTAATATGACCAGTGGAGTTTCGAGTTTCATTATGTGGGTCTCCCGCCGTTACGTTATATGGTGTTTTTATGTTTTTTAAACAACATAAAACCATGCGCCTATTCAAACAACTCTGCCTGGTCTCTTGATTCCACGTTCTTAATCGCGCTCTCTGCCACCTTCTGCCCGATAACCCTCCCGATCTTTGTCTTGCCAGCCTTAACCAGCGATCCTGGCGTGGTGTACCCTGCCTCGTGCAGCGTTCTGGCACGCGCTCTTCCGATGCCCCGGATAGTGACAAGCGGCAGGAGTTCTGATTTTATCCCGTATTTCAGTCGTTCTGTGAGTTCTCTTGCTCTTTTTGCGTGCTTGCTTTTGATGTGAACCGAGATCTGTGCGGTTGCATACGCGATCCACTGGGCGGTATCCGCGATGCCCCTGATGTCGCCGCCACCAATGCCAAATCGGGTCTCGATATTCTTGTCAGGCGTTTCACCAACCCAGTCAAGAAGCATCGCAGCGGTCTTCACCTCGCCAAGAAACCACTCATGTCCCGAATCAAACTCGCTCGGGACTTCTGTGAATTCATCATGCATATCACACGCAAAACCCGGAATCCATTCATAGTCCTTCTTGCGGAGGTAGAGCTTGCGTAGGTCCGGTGTCCTGCATATCAGGTGCAGCAGCGTAAGATCGCTGACGCCAACCTCTTCGCGCAAGCGAAGTCCGTCCACAATAATTGCCGCGCCATGCGGATCCAGATACAGCCGTGAAACCAGTTTTCCAAGGGTGGTTGGTGCGATCAACTCATCTTCCATGGTTATCATCTCGTTCTTGCTGAGAAAGTCAAGAACGGTCTCAACGACCCCGCGTAGATGCGAGGTCTCCTGCTGCGCTGCAAAGAACGTTAGCTGCAGGAAATCCATCAGTTCGTCGTGTGATGCGCCGAACCTGCCGGTGATGGCAGAGAGGATGTGGCTGCGAAGCGCACTCTCTGTGCCAAGCTTTGAGTAGATCGGCTCCGGATCAGACTCGATGTAACCTTCAATCAGACGCTGGAGCTCAGAATACGACTTTGCGATCAGCACACATTCGCCGGATGGGTCCAGATGTGGACGTCCGGCTCTTCCTGCCATCTGCTTGTACTCAAGAATCGGTATTGGTTCCATCCCATAATTCGGGTTGTATCTACGATAACTCTTGATGATCACCCGTCTTGCCGGAAGATTAAGCCCGAAAGCAAGTGTTGGAGTGCACGCGATCACCTTGATCTTGTTATTCCGAAACCCGTTCTCCACAATCCTCCGGTGCTCCGGGAGCAAGCCTGCGTGGTGGAATGCGGCGGCGCACTCGATGCAGCCCGCAAGCTTTCGTGCAGCGTCAGTGTCCGTCTCCCTGACCGTGTCTGCAAGCTCAGCCAGATGCGGGGTTTTGTATGATGTGTGTGATGTGTGCGATGTGTTGTGCGATGTGTGCGATGTGGGTGGCGATGATGCAGATGCAGGTGGTGTGCATGACGCAAGCACTTTACTCACCCGCGCCGCCGTGCTCGCAGCGTTTCTACGACTACTATCAAATATCAGGCACTGCCCACCACTCTCAAGCGTATCAAGAACAAGCGCTTCAACCGGATCCGAACGGCTGGAACGAACAGCCGGCAACTCAATTTCACGACCCGGAAAATGAATAGCACTACCAAGCAACACACCCTCCTGCAGATCAACAGGACGCCACTCTGACGATACACACTCGGCATCAAGCCAGTCCGCAATTGCCTGCGCATTACCAACTGTCGCTGAGAGCGCGATGATGTGAATATACGGGTTGATACGACGCATCCGCGCAATCGTGACCTCAAGCGTCGGACCCCGATCAGGCGAATCAAGCAGGTGAACCTCGTCAATAACCACCGCGGTCAAGTCATACATCCACTGCGTCTCATTTCGCAGAAGCGAGTCCGCCTTCTCCGACGTCGCAACAATAATGTCGTTATCGCCAAGATACTCATCCCTCGAATCAAGGTCACCCGACGAGATCCCCACCCTAATCCCGAGATCCCCAAATTCTTTGAACCGCTCATACTTCTCCGACGCAAGCGCCCGCAACGGCACAATATAAAGAGCTTTTCCGCCAGACCCAATCGCCGAAAGCATCGCAAGCTCCGCGAGCAAAGTCTTTCCCGACGCAGTCGGTATCGCGGCAAGAATATTCTTCCTACCAAGCAAACCCTTCTCGATTGCATCTGCCTGCGGCGGATACAATTCGATGATGCCGGTTTTTTCATAATAGTCGATAATGTCTGGTGGGAGTGGGAGGTCGCGTATTTTCATACAGGGGTCTGGTTGGGGTGGATGGGATATAGGTATTGCCAGTTTTCAAAACCCGGTGTTTAGCACCAAACACGTCCCGGCAGGCAAGCAGGCTCTTCCAAACTTCAGCTTCATCGAGCGCTGGTTCGAAAAACATACTTTCGGGCGGCGAGAGATTTTCGGGTTTTGGGTGTTCAGTGCCCTGGACCCTGCAGAAACGTTGATGTGACTTATATCAGAGGATTCATCGAGATTGAAAATACGATAAAGTCTTTGTAAGCGAATATTTTTTTGTATTGGGGGAGTTTAACGTTTCTGTCAGGGCGTGTAAGTGGAACACCCGACTGTTTAATGAGGGATTACCTCTATGGGGTCAAAATGAGGTTGGATTTCTACGTCACTAAAATCCCCCACATCCCCTTATTCTACTTTTATGTGTTGTATATCGGTTCTTCACTGCAAAGTGGTAGTGGTACAGTGTAGTGAAACGTTACACTACAGTATGACCGACAAAACGGAATCAATAAAGGTTGGAGGTGGTTATTTTGTGATATAATCATTAATAGGCACTGATTTAAACTTACAGAATCCAACCTCAAAATGACGCCATAGGATTACCTTCATACCCTCTTCCGGAAAGATATTATAGCGGGGCATAAACAAAGAGATGGTCTCATGACCGATAAAAAACCGACGAAAGAAGAACTGAAAAAATTGGCAAGGGCGAGCACGGGTGCCTTATCATGGATAAAACTCTCAGAACCATTAGAAGTGAGATTGAAAAGAATAAAGAGGGAATTATCCCGGATGTAACGCTGATCATCGATACAAACATGAGACTTTTTATTATTTTCTGGTTACCCGGGGTTGTCTTGTGTAAGCACAACTGATAAAATTGAGCGCTATCGATCTGAAAAGTCATTTATATCGTTAATCTGTGAAATCAGTGTTAAT
>RXIK01000082.1 GCA_004211975.1 Methanosarcinales archaeon
CACTGTTTGCAGGATTGGCATCATGTTGTTCAACCGACCAGAACAAATTAAAAAGTCTCACATGCGCTTTGGGGAGTAGTTCATCTGCATGGTTGCAAAACATCTAAATGGAGATGGCTACATAGTCACATCATACAGAACAGACCGTTTAAAGAAGGGCGAGATAATATGGCAGAGACAGCAAGGGATTATTATGATAAAGGGATGGACACACTGAATATATGGCTCAGTAACCCGCCAGAAGAAGGATTTTCAAGAGAAATAAGTGATAGAATCATTATAAAATATAATTCTGAATCAAGAATAGTTGGAATCAAGATACTGCTCATACCAAGACAGAAAACAGCAGTCAATTCAATGCCTGCTAAGATAAGGATGGAATTCAAGAAAATTATCAATGAATTCGCGAACACTGTCAAAACCATCGCTTAAAACAATCACCTTTGAATAATGAAAGCCTACATCCTTGATATCGATGGCGTGATCTACCGCGGCAACAATCTAATCGATGGAGCAGTTGGTGCAGTCAACCGGCTGCAAGACCACTCAAAAGTGCTCTTCCTAACAAACAACTCGACCCGGAGCAGGGCTTCTGTTGCAACACGCCTGAAGACAGCAGGAATCCCGTGTGAAGCAGACGACGTGATCACAGCAGGATATGCCACCGCAGTTTACATCCGGAAACATCACGGAGCAAGCACAGTGTACCCAATCGGCGAAGCGGGATTGATCAAAGAACTGCAAGCTGCGGGACATAAGATCAGCGAGGACGCTCGTTTCGTTGTTGTCGGGCTTGACCGCGACTTTAACTACAAGAAATTAAGAATCGGACTTCAGAACATTACAAATGACGCAAAATTCATCGCAACAAACACCGATCCGGTTCTTCCAACCGAAAACGGCTTCGTGCCAGGCGCAGGCGCAATTGTCAGTGCGCTTAAGACCGCATCAGGCAAATCACCACTCGTGATCGGCAAACCAAACCAGCCAATCATGGACATCGTGATCGATCACATAGGACTTAATGCGAACAAATGCACAGTCGTTGGCGACCGCCTCGACACCGACATCTTCGCCGGCACCAGATGCGGCATGAAGACTGCGCTTGTGCTCACAGGAGTTGAGACCCTGGACAGCCTTAAGCGATCCGATATCAAGCCGGACATTGTGATAGAGAGCATAAAAGAGCTTTTGGCAGCATCCAAAGGTGATGAATAGATCACGGGAACGTTTTATGTGGGATAAGTTATGGTATGGTACTTGCATGTCTCGAAGAGAACTATGGTCCGCAGGACGCGGGAACTTGCGTGTTCGAAGGAAGGAAAACGCGATTGTGCAGGCTCCGTACTTAAGTCCGGGGTTTGGTGACTTCGGGGCTGGCATGATGTGTGCTGAGACTGGATTGGATCGCGTGGATAGGTACAAGCCTTAATGCAGAAGAAAATGAAGGATGCCTGCGATGATTGAAGTTTGTCCGGAAGAATATTACGGTGGACCGAGTTTGGATATATAACGATAAGCTCCATTTTAGAAGGAATCAGTATGGATATAAATAATGTTGTTACAGATTGGTTGTCGAATAAAAACGAATTGCAAAAATACCAATTAGATTTTTGCCAGTATTTCAAAAATGCGATCTTATCTGCACAAAATAAAAATAGAACCTACTTCGGTACAAAAAAAGGTAGTATATCATTAATTGTTGGTGGTATTTACTTAGCTGCTTGGGTTGTCTCAGGAAAAGATAAAGGACTTTGGATGATTATTGATAACAAGAATATTGGTGCGGAGGGTCGTGCAAAAATAACGATTTCAATAGTGAAATCAACTAAAAGTAAAGACTTTGATCTTTTCTGGTTACACACGGATGATCCACAATGTTTAGAAATTATTAATAATGATACTGAAATATGGGAAAGTTATCAAAATGCTTCTATGGATATTTTTAGTACAAGGCATGGAAATTTCATTCGGGCGGATTTTATTGAGGGGAAGTGGCCTATACGAGAATTCGTCCCAAATGGGATTGAAATGTTAGACGACACAAAAAAATTAGATGATGAATTTAATAAACAAATCGAGCATTCAAAAAAAGATAAACGTGAAGATAGATTAGAAAGACTAAAAAAAGCTGATACAATGCCGGACAAAGTTTACTCACGAACAACTTATTTTAAAAGAAATCCGGACGTGGTTGCCGAAGTGTTGTTGCGTGCTAATGGAATATGTGAGAAATGTAATAAACCAGCACCTTTTATGAGAATATCTGATAATACACCATATCTCGAAGTTCACCACCTTAAACCTCTTGCAGATGAAGGGGCGGATACTACAGAGAATGCGATGGCTTTGTGCCCAAATTGTCATAGGGCGATGCATTTTGGTGTTCAAAAAACGGTACCTAACACAGCATAGCCCGATTTTATTATGTGAAATTCGCGCCACCACAAAACGTTCCACACATTCCATCGCACGACTGCAAACCCGCGGATGCCTCGGAATTCATCCCAAGTGCAGGGTGGTTGGGGCACACGAGAAATGATATGCGGAAAAACCGAATTAGGTGAAGAATCATGAACACAAAACAAAAAAGTGTGGTGAATCATGTTCCAAATGGACTCGTAATACTTGTAGTTGCTGCGCTACTTCTTACTTCAATCGTACCGACTGTGAGTGTGGGATTGGGTGATCAAAAACCAGCGGACGCTCTTATGATCTTACAGGCTGTGGCAGAAGCAATCCGTCGATAAGGAAGTAATATAATGTATTCGCGTATTTCAATCAATCCAAAGGTTTGCCATGGGCAAGCTTGCATCAAGGGGACTCGTATCCTGGTTCACCAGATCTTGCGCATGCTCGCCAAAGGAGACACGATCGAGGAGCTCCTGATAGAGTATCTGTCACTCAAACGGGATGGTATCCCTATTTGTCTTGATTACGCCGCGTCACTGGCTGAAGAGCAATTTATGCCCAGTTAAGCATTGGCAAGTGCGACACGAAGACATTCGTGGACGAAAACTTGACCACCGATGAACGTTCGGGCACTGCGTGATCCAGAGCATAAAAGTGCTTTTGGCATCGTCTGCGGGCGATGCCCCTTGGGTCTCGGGTAACCCATAAGTATCATGCATATAAACATGCCTGTGATGGAGTTTCAGATCCTTGATGTTGATTATGCTATTGATAATGGAAAGCCGGTTGTGAGGTTGTTTGGGCGTGATCTTGATGGGCGGAGCGTGTGTTGTTTTGTCCCGGGTTTTGAGCCGTATTTCCATGTTCGGGCAGCTTCGGTTGAGGGGTTGCTCGAGAATCTTCGGGATATTCCTGAGATCAGGCGGACTGAGATTGTTGAGAAGTATGAGCCGATTGGGTATCAGGAGCATCCGATAAAGATGTTGAAGGTGGTTGTTGGCAAGCCAAAGGATGTTCCGGCGATTCGGGATGAGGTGAAGGGGTTTGCGGAGCAGGTGTATGAGACTGATATCATGTTTAATAATCGGTTCATGATTGATCAGGGTATCTCTGGCATGGGGTGGGTGCGGACTTGTGACAGTGACGGTGTCGGTGCGTCGCAGTCGTCGCGATCATCGCAGCCCGTGGTGAATAGTGAGGTGGTGATCACGTCACAGGTATTGCCGGTTGAGGTTGCTATGAATGCGCCGCTCAGGTATCTTGCATTTGATATTGAGTGTTTGGTTGATGGCGGGATGCCGACTCCCGACCACTCACCGATCATCATGGTCTCGCTTGCATTCCGACCGGATTACACCGGGGAAACGCTTGTTCTGGTTGCAAAGAAGGCTGATGGTGATGGGGCTGACGGCGATGGTATTGAGTCGTTTGATGATGAAACCGGGATGTTGAACCGGTTTTTCGAGGTTGTGCGGGATTATGATCCTGATGTGATCCTTGGGTATAACTCAAACGAGTTTGACTTTCCTTATATCACTAAACGTGTGGAGGTGCTTGAGGCGCAAGGGAAGCAGTTGCACGCTAATATTGGCAGGGATAACCGGGCTGTTTTCTGCCGCAAGACCGGGAATACCACGCGTGTGAATGTCGCGGGCAGGATCATTGCTGATGTTTTGCCGCTGGTGCGCAGGGACTACAGCATTAAACAGTACACGTTAAAGAACGTGGCTCAAACGCTGCTTAACATCGAGAAATTCGATGTTTCTGTCAAGCAGATGGGTGAATACTGGAATGACAATGGCGAAAAGCTTGCCGAGTTCATTGAATATGCGCGTCGTGACGCGGTTCTTGCGCTTTACCTGTTGCTTGACCTGCGACTGCTTGACAAGTACGTGGCGCTTGCGCAGGTGAGCGGCGCACTGTTCCAGGATGTGTTGTATGGCGGGCAGAGTTCAATGGTTGAAAACCTGCTGCTTCGGGAGTTTGGGCGGCGAAACCGCGTGATCCCGCCGAAACCTGCTCATGATGGGCGGTACAATGCACCTGATGAACTGAAGGGCGGCGCGGTGCTTGAACCGGTTCGCGGGCTACAGAAGGACGCCGTGGTTCTTGATTACAAGTCACTGTACCCAACGATCATGATGGCGCATAACCTCTGCTACAGCACAGTTATCACGGATAACAACGTCGGTAGCGACCGAAGCGGAGGTGGAAGTGGGGGTGAAGGCAGAAATGGGGGGCAAGACTGTGGGGTGCTGGCTCAAAACACGATCAGATCGCCGTCGGGTGGTGAATTCGTCCCTGTGGATACGTATCGGGGTATCGTGCCCGGAATCCTTGAAGATCTCCTGGACCGGCGGACCGAAACAAAGAAAATGATGCGCGATGTGGATGGGGATGAGTACATGGTGCTGAATGCGACACAGTATGCACTCAAAATTCTGCTGAACAGTTTTTATGGTTATTCCGGCTACGCAAGAGCTCGTCTATATAGCCTTGTTCTTGCCAATGCTGTGACCAGTTTCGGGCGGAAAAACATCAGTGACACGAGGAATCTGATTGATGAAACAATTAAAACCGTGCGTCTGCCAGATGGTCACGAGTTTGCACTGTCCGTAATCTATGGGGACACGGATAGTGTTTTTGTCCAGATCACGTCATTGAACGGGGAAATATCGCTTGATGATGCCGAGTCAATTGGGCAGATGGTTGCGGCGATGGTTTCTGAGAATCTGCCCGATCCAATGGAACTTGAATTTGAATCGGTTGCTCGCAGGGCAATATTCATAGCAAAAAAGAGATATGCATTATGGATATTTGAAAAAACAGGTGCTGGTGGTGACTGGAAAGATTCCATTAAAGTTAAGGGGATGGAGACTGTCAGGCGTGACTGGTGCGGCTTAACATCAAAAACACTCAACAAAGTCCTTGAACTTGTGCTTAAGGATGGTAAGATCGATGAATCAGTGGAATATGTCCGTGGTGTTGTGGACCGGGTCAGGAATCTTAAGGTTCGTACCGACAGTGAAATCATGGATGACCTGATTCTCACCCGGAAATACAATAAGAAAGAAGAGAGTTATAAGAGTAAACAGCCACATATCACGGTTGTGGAGAAGATACGCAGTCGCGGTGGGGTGGTGCCGTCAATTGGGGATCGTGTTCCCTTTGTGATTGTTGCAGGTAAAGGACAGTTTGTGGATAGTGCGGAGGACCCTGAATACGTGCGAGAACATAATCTTTCGCTGGATGTTGATTATTATATTAAAAAACAAATACTACCCCCGGTCGAGAGAATACTTCGTGAATTTGGTGTCGAGCATGAAACACTGAATTACGACTCTAAACAGAAGGGATTATTTGATTTTGGGATTGATACTGCGAACGTGGCACGTGTTCACATAAAAAAAGAGGTTAAAACGGTATCAAGACAGAAAACCCTCTTCGATTTCTGAGAATACGGGGACTTGACTAACACCAACATTTATAACCACAAAACCGCCATGTACAAAGAAAGAGGAGCATTATCATGGTAACCAAACCCGCAAAGATGTATCGCAAATTCAAGCGCCCATACACCCGCCGCAAGTATATGGGCGGAGTTCCTGGCAGCCACATCGTAACGTATGACATGGGTAACCTAACCGACGAATTTCCAGTCTCGGCATCCCTTATTGCAAAGGAGCAGTGCCAGATAAGACACAACTCACTCGAAGCCGCACGCATCACCGCAAACAAATACCTACTCAAGGAACCGGGACGTGTTAACTTTCACATGAAACTACGTGTATACCCGCACCAAGTACTACGAGAAAACAAACAGGCAACCGGCGCCGGAGCGGACCGTGTATCAAGTGGGATGCGACATGCATTCGGAAAACTGGTCAGCACTGCTGCAAGGGTTCATGCCGGACAGCGAGTGTTCACAGTATCGGTGCACCCAAGCCAGTTCAAGCACGCCAAGGAGGCACTAAGACGTGCAGGGTACAAGCTACCCACGCCAGTCAGCATCAAGGTTGACAACGGGCAGGAACTGATTCAATGAACTTTGATTATGAAAAAAATCTTGACAGGGCATACGACAATATGCCGGAGTTTCTGACCACTGATGTACGATTCTCCATACCCGAACCAGACGTTATCATAGAGGGGAAAACCACCGTTCTAAGGAATTTTCGCGAGATCACCGACACGCTCAACCGTGACCCGAGCCATCTCCTAAAGTTCCTGCTGCGAGAAATGGGCACCGCCGGCAAGAGCGATGGAAGTCGCGTGATCTTCCAGGGCAAATTCACCACTGAAGACCTCCAGTCCCAGATTGACGCTTATACCAGCGAGTTTGTGCTGTGCTCTGAGTGCGGACGACCGGATACCGCACTGGTGCGCACCGACCGCGTCCTGACACTAAAATGCGCAGCATGTGGTGCGCACCGACCAATACGGAAACGAAAGGTCCGCGAGGTCAAATCAAAAGATGCAATAGAAGAAGGCGGCGTGTACGACGTCAAGATCATCGGAGTCGGAAAGAAGGGTGACGGATATTCTCGTGTGGATAAATACACGATTTACGTACCCCACACCGTTAAGGGTGAAATCGTGAACATAAAGATCACCCACGTCTCAGGCACGCTTGCATTCGCCGAAATTGTTGAACGAAAGTCCAAGGAATAAATGTCTATGGAAACAAGCGAAGACGACCGGTTCTTTGAAAACCGATCTGATGCCCTGTTTGTTGTCAACGTACTTGCAGATAACGCAGGATACGCCGGATACATAAGATCAAAAGGACTATCCGGCGTTCATATCCTTGACATTATCGATCTGTTCAAGAACGTCTTTGAGGGGCGTGAGGATAAGGAGATCATAAGAACGGTCAATCAGTTGATGCGAGAGGGACTACTGATCTCCGGGGGCGGTGGAGCTGTGATAAATCCAAATCCACCTGTTGTGGTGGATTTAAAAGGTGTTGATATCAAGATCGAAGCAATCAGTTCCGAAGTTGAAGTTGTCGATGCAGAAGGTCTGAAGTCCGATACTGAGACCTGAGATGCAGAGACCACAATACACAATAGAGAAATTCGGCACCTTTTAGTTTTTCTGGCTAACCCCTTTGGTTATGACAACGAAGATTGACCATATCGGATGCGGAGGATAAGTTACGCAAATACTGGTGTGACTGTTTGTCTGCATACTACAACTTAAGGATATCAGAGACCTAATAAAAAGTCTCAGAAATTCTTATTACACCAACCGGACAATTGGTGTTCTGATGGACATTGAAGGCTATGCAAAACGCGGGCTACTGGGAAATGACCCTGCCCTTGAAGAGAAACTCACTGACCGGATACTTGAGATCAAGAATATACCGCGAGCAAGAGCAGAGGAGATTGCTCGCGTAACGATTCTGGAAGCGCAGGCAACACTGCACCTCAAAGGCGAGATCCTCACCCCAATCATGGCAGGGGTGACAATGGGCGAGTTTGGCGTTGGATCAAGGGGTGCAGGCGATTTTTACGCGCATGAGAAGATCGCTGAGGTGATCGGGAAGACCGATGCCGTTGTTGACTCATCACATCTTGATGACTCGGGAGTAGTGCGTGTTTCAGGCGAGGGTCAGTATATTGTTATGAACATTGACGGCACCCACTCCCGTTTAAGTGACTTTCCCTTTCTTGCAGGGTTTCATGTTGCCCGTGCCGCACTGCGCGACATCTATGTGATGGGTGCAAGCCCGGTTGCGCTCCTATCCGATATTCATGTGGCGGACGATGGTGATGTCGGGAAGATATTTGACCACATTGCAGGGATCTCAGCCGTCGCCGAACTGACCGGTGTTCCGCTTGTAACCGGAAGCACGCTTCGGATCGGTGGCGACATGGTGATCGGCGAGCGCATGACCCGCGGCGTCGGCGCTGTAGGGGTTGCCCGTGACCTGACCGCCCGCATAGCTGCAGAGCCTGGTGACACGATCCTGATGACCGAGGGTGCAGGAGGCGGCACGATCTCAACCGCAGCGCTCTACTATGGGATGCATGAAATCGTGGATGAGACGATCAACATAAAATTTATAGATGCATGTGAGGCGTTGATCGATGCGGATCTTCTCGGGAGAATCCATGCCATGACTGATGTTACCAATGGCGGGATCCGCGGCGATGCAAAAGAGATATCAAGGACTGCCCGGGTGAAACTCAGGTTCTTTGAGGATAAGTTGCACCCGCTTGTGAACAAAAAAGTTTTTTCGATGCTTGAAACGCTCAAAATCGATTATCTCGGGGTATCGCTCGATGCGCTTCTTTTGATTGCGCCGCCTGACGCCGCACCAGATATTATGAACGCGATCAGGGCGCGGGGTGTTGCGGTTGATATGGTTGGCGAAGTGGTGGAAGGAACCGGCGCAGAACTTATATATGGCGGCGAGGTTCACGACTTTACGCCGCGCTTTAGAGAGTCAGCGTACACTCCAATCAAGAAACTGGTTGGAGACATCGCTCCGGAGGATTATGCAGGAATGCAGGCTGCAATCGACCGGGCTGCGACGGATGCTGTGGGAAAAAAGGAGCGGGTGGTTGCGCGAATTGGTCGGGAGATTCTGGACCGAGAGCTTTTCGGAAGATGAATACGTGGCGAAATGATTTTTGAGCTTTATGGGGCTGACTCAGCATGCTTTCTCGTGGAAATCAGTGTAATATTGTGGTTAGCTAAACATGCACAAATAAACTTGCGACCCGGTGATCCCTTCGTGTGCTTCAGGATATGGCGCAGGCGCATTGGGAAGCCCCGGATCACTGACCAATGATCAGTGTGCCCCGTGGGATTCCTCTGATTGCATCGATGACATGATCCGGGTTATTTCCGTTCATAACCCGGCAGTTCATGGACTTTGAAAGTAAGAGTCCGGGTAACTCTGGGTCAACGCATGTTTTGCCCATTGTTAGCAGTTCTGATGCTGTAATCTCTGTGAGTTGTGTTCCCTCACGAAGTATCCCGTTCACATCTGTTGCTTTTATGAATGTTGCATTTAACTGTGACGCGATCCAGCCGGCGATTGTGTCTGATGTCGCATTCCATGTATGCGCAATCCCACTTTCACTTGTGCTTCTACTTGTGCTCCTGCTTTCGGATTTTTTCAGCAGATCATAAACCAGAAGAACCGATGTGCCGGCTCCAGCTGAAGAGGTGTCCGCGATCCCGGTAACCAATTTTGCCGGTGTGCCGTCGGTCAGATAGTGTGCATACTGGTCCATCGCAAGAATCGCCATCCAGTGGGCGGCTTCATCCGATATGCCGTATGCCTTGCTTGCGGTTCGCACGGTATCTGCAAATATGCCGCCTCCCGGGACGATCAGGATGCGTTTGTCCGTAGTTAACGCGTATTTGTGAAGTGTGCTCACCAGATTCCGTGCATTCCCAATCAGGCTGCCACCAATTTTTATCAGGATCATGGTATCCACCGGTGATACTTCATAATAACTGCATCCTCTCCATCACTGTAATAACCGGTATCGATCCTATCAACCATGAAACCAAGACGCTGATAGAACCGTACGGCGCGAAAGTTATGTTTTCTGACTTCAAGAACGATCCCGCCAATATTTTTCCGGTAGAGCGCATCAATGATGTGTTTCATTAGTTGCGTCCCGATACCAAGCCCCTGGTATGCCTCACGCACCGCAATTGAGAACACACGCCCGTACACGTCATATTCTCCGACTGATATCACCCCTATCACAAACCCCGCCACCTTGCCACGGTGATCTGCGACAAAGAACGTGTCCTCATTTAATTCGTACAGATTCATGTACAGGTACGGGTCGTGTTCACTGAACTGCTCACGTTCAACCGCAATCACGCCGGAAAAGTCTGATGGCTGGAATCTGCGCACAATGATCATGTTACCGGTTATGTGTGGCATGAGACGCTATTAATCTTTGGTCTGGTCTTGCCCGGCAGCCCGCCCGGAACCCTGGCTGGGGGTGCGAGCGCGTGGGCGAGGATTATTAACATCACAAGACCAATGTCACCCGTGATGACCACATCCCAGCGGAAGATTGAGCACCTCCGGATATGCGCTGATAAACCGGTTGAAGCACACACCTCGGCAGGGTTTGATGATGTGCACCTGACCCACTGTGCACTTCCCGAAATTGATAAGGATGATATTAATCTTTCCACAGAGTTATTCAGCAAACAACTGGATGCGCCGCTTCTGATCGCATCGATGACCGGCGGACACCCTGATACCTGTGAGATTAACCGGGCGCTTGCACTTGCAGCCGAGCACCTTGGAATCGGCATCGGTGTCGGGAGTCAGCGGGCTGCAATCGAGGACCCCGTGCAAGAAGCGTCGTTTCGGGTGGTGCGGGACTGTGCGCCGAATGCTTTTGTCTATGCTAACATTGGCGTGGTCCAGCTGGCAGAATTCGGCATCGCGGGTGTGGAACATGCTATTGAGATGATCGATGCCGACGCGATCGCGATCCACCTCAACTTTCTGCAGGAAGCAGTGCAACCGGAAGGCTGCACGCACGCAAGCGGATGCTTAAGCGCAATAAAAGAGGTGTGTGACGCGATCTCAGTTCCAGTGATCATAAAGGAGACTGGAGCCGGCATATCTCGTGAAACCGCGGTTGTGCTCGTGGATGCGGGTGTGGATGCAATTGATGTTGGCGGATCTGGTGGCACGAGCTGGGCGGGCGTTGAGTATTATCGTGCTCTTAATCGTGGAGATGAACTGTCAGAGCATCTTGGGCAGGTGTTCTGGGACTGGGGGATTCCAACAGCAGTATCGGTTGTGGAGTGTTCCGGATGCGGCGTGCCAGTCATTGCAACTGGCGGCGTGCGTACCGGGATTGATATTGCCAAGTCGCTTGCACTCGGGGCGTCGCTTGCAGGGACTGCGCTGCCGCTGGTCGCGCCCGCAATGGAGGGTGTGGATGCAGTGATCAACCGGCTTTCACGCATGATTGCGGAACTTAAGATTGCGATGTTTCTCTGTGGATGTGCAGACCCTGGCTGCATGAACGCGGTTTCGGTTGCAACATGTGGGAGGGTTCGGGAGATGCTTGGTGCGAACGTCCGCATTTGAGGGGTGGTTGCAGCGGTATAATCTGCGTGATCATATAAAGCAGGCTATTTGGTAGTTCGCTGACTGTGTGCCTCATAGATTTGTGTGTTTGTGTGTATGTATGGTTGCTGATGCGGGAAACCACGTGATTAATACAGGTAGGTGGCGGTCTTTTCCTGGGGGCTGGTGTAATCTTGTGGTTGTACTTAAGCACACGGCATAAACTGTGCTTTTTGTGAGACTTTTAATTTGTTCTGGTCGGTTGAATAACATGATGCCAATCCTGCAAACAATGATATGGTATGACTTCTGAAATCGGTGGAATCAGTGTTAATCTGTGGCAAATAAAACTTTTAGCCACAGATTAACACTGATTTCACAGATTAACGATATAAATGACTTTTCAGATCGATAGCGCTC
>RXIK01000083.1 GCA_004211975.1 Methanosarcinales archaeon
GCTGGAATTCCCTGGAAGAGTTCTGGAGGTGACCTGAAAAGTGAGACTTTTTATTATTTTCTGGTTACCCTGGGTTGTCTTGTGTGAGCACAACTGATAAAATTGAGTGCTATCGATCTGAAAAGTCATTTATATCGTTAATCTGTGAAATCAGTGTTAATCTGTGGCTAAAAGCTTTATTTGCCACAGATTAACACCGATTCCACTGATTTCGGAAGTCATATCATGCCACTGTTTGCAGGATTGGCATCATGTTGTTCAACCGACCAGAACAAATTAAAAAGTATCTGAAAAGTGGTAAGTGGTGTGGGTGACGAGGAGTAATTACTGGGTGGCACAAAAACCATGAAAACAATTGAAGAGATTAACCGGAAGATAAAGGACCAGAGCGCCATTGTCCTGACTGCAAAGGAACTCTGTGACATTATCCGTTCCGGCGAGTCTGTCGGTGTGGATGATGTTGATGTTGTCACCACTGCAACAAGGGGTGTTATGAGCGGGACTCTTGCGATATTGTCTATCCCGGTTGCAGATCCTGGTGTTTTCTCTCGTGCGGAGCAGGTTTTCTTAAATGGTGTGCCAGCCCACGTGGGTCCATGCCCAAATGAGCATGTTGGCGTTGTTGATCTGGTCATTCATGGAACCGCGCAGAGAGACTGCCGGTATGGGGGCGGGCATCTTTTTCATGACCTGATTCGGGGCGCAGAGATTGATGTGGTGGTAAGGACTCCTGAAAAGGAGATTGTCAGAGCTTTGAGTATTGATAGCGTCCCGTTTGCACGTATGCTCACGACCCGCAGCGCATACCGGAACTACTATGCATTCGTAAACCCGGGGGATCAGGCTCCCTCAATCTTTTCTGTTGCCGATTTTGGGGGTGGCTGTCGGGAAGCGGTGTTTGGTGGCTGCGGCGAGTTAAATCCGCTTGAAAAAGACCATGGTACCATTGGTACCGGCACAAGGGTGCTGTTTAATGGCGCTACCGGCTATGTGATCGGTGAGGGCACGAGAAGCACGTCTGACAGGCGGAATCTCTCTCTGACAGCGGATATGCACGGGATGAGCGGGTCACACATCGGGGGGTTTACAACCTCTGCGGGGGTTGATGTCATTAATTCAGTCGCGGTGCCGATACCGATCCTTGATGCAGAGATCCTGTCTGCCGCGTCCCGGCTTGACCGTGAGATCGAGCTTCCGGTTATGGATGTTCGGACGAGAAGCGCGCTTGGAAGAACCGATTACTCACAGGTCTGGGGTCATGATTCCGGGGTGACATTTGACCAGGTACGATGTGTTCACTGCACCGTATGTGAGGTGGATTGTCCTACCGGCGCATTCGATGTTGGTGGGGGCAGGATTGATGGTGATCTCTGCTGTAACTGTGGGCACTGTGTGTCTGTATGTGTTGGCGGGGCATTTACCGCTGGGATGGGGTCGATCCCTTTGCACGGTAGAACCATCCCGATTGTCCTGCGGCATTCGGACCGGAAAGGCGCGATCAAGCTTGCGGATGAGCTGAAAAAGCTGGTTGAGGTGGGATCGTTTCTCCTGACCGAGCCTGTCGAGCGGCTTGGGGAACCATGAGCTGGGAAGGGATTATCCGGACCGTGCTTCTTTTACTCCTCATATCTGCAATCTCTATGCCGGTGTATGCTGCAGATAATGGTGATAACAGTGATGATGTTGATGTTGTTGTCGAGTTTTTCTATGAGATAGGCTGCAAAAAATGCGAGAAGATGAGACCGATTGTGTGGGATGTTGCTTCCGAGCATAATCTCTCGGTTGTGGAGTATGAGATCACTGATCGATCAGGCTTTGAGATAATGGACCGTTATGGAATCATGGTCGTCCCGGCGGTCGTGATCTCCGGGCAGGTGACCCCTTATTCGGATTACAACGGAAATCACACCTTACTCATGGATCTGCTCGATCGGGACATACAAAATATTCCTGCCATGCGAAATCAAACGCAGACCGGAAATCAGACCGACCCGACAAACCAGACAAATCAAACAGGTCAAGCAGACCAACCAGGTCAGATAAGCCAGACCGAAGCACATCAGCCACTAATCAAACTATCTGTCCCCACCGTCTTTGTTGCCGGGCTGGTTGCAGGATTCAACCCCTGCCTACTCGCAATACTCGCATTCATCGCATCAATCACGTTATCCGGCGTAGAGCGTGGGCGAAGCGGGAGCCGCCGGATGTTTCGGCTTGTAGTGGTATTCTGCACCGGCATATTCATCACGTATCTTGTCGCTGGCTTTGGGCTGCTTCAGGCAATCGGGCATACCGAAGGTACACGGGAGACAATCGAAAATATATTGATCGCAATCATCATATTACTTGGAATATGGCACATCTATGATGCATACCACGTTAAAAAATATGATCGGTCATCGTTCAAAACATCCGGATCCACAATGCGTTTTATTGAGGATCTGATCAAAAAAGAGAGTCTGGTTGCGATATTCGTGCTCGGAGTTCTCTTTTCGCTTGTTAAGGCTCCGTGTGTTGGTGCGTTGTACCTCACAATACTGAACATGCTGATCAGGGAGGGCGGTGCATATAGCATGCTGTATCTCAGCGTGTACAATGTCGGGGTGGTCTTTCCCGTGCTCGTTCTCGGGCTTGCGATGACACTCGGGATGCAGCCTGAATCTGTGAACCGGTACAAGGACGAACACCGGAGCTCGATCAGGTTTGTGACTGGAGTAATGCTTCTTGCGATCGCGGTGCTGATGAAGACCGGCGTGGTATGAGCGATTGGGAGTTAAATAACAGACCAACCAGTGTCATCTTGCGGTTCAACTCGCCATTTCAGGACATGCCCTTGCCACACCCAAGGACACACCACATAACCCCTACTTCGTATAGACTCCGCGCTGCACTAACACCCCCGAGTTCACAATTCTTGTTCAGGCGGCTTGTCCATCATCGTCCCGATCCCCTTATCAGTGAGCAGTTCGAGCAGCAGAGAATGTGGCTTGCTGCCGTCGATGATGTGCACCTTTAAAACGCCGCCACTAATTGCGCAGACACCGGCATGGACCTTTGGAATCATTCCTCCACTGATCACACCCTTTTCAATAAAATCGTCCACTTCTGATGCGGATATATGTGATAATCTGGTGTTTTCTGCGGAATGGTCAAGAAGCACCCCTGGCACATCAGTCAGCAGAATCAGTTTCTTTGCATGTAATGCTGCGGCAATATCTCCGGATACAGTGTCTGCATTCAGGTTCAAACTGTTCCCGGCAAGATCCACGGCAATCGGCGCAATAACCGGGATGTATCCGCGTTCTGAGGTGATCATAAGGATCTCGGGATTAATGATCTCGGTCTCGCCGACCCAGCCCAGATCTATAGCATCCTCAAACCCCTCGACGGTTACCGGCGCTTTCTTACGGGCAAGGATTAGTTTACCATCCTTTCCGGATAGCCCGACGCCCTTACCCCCATATTTACCGATCATTGAGACGATCTTTGTGTTCACATTCCCAACAAGCACCATGCGCGTGATCTCAAGGGTTTCTTCATCTGTTATGCGCAAGCCCCCGGCAAACTCGGGTTTCTTGCCAAGACGCGCCATCTTCTCCGATATCTCAGGACCTCCGCCGTGCACAATGATAGGGTGAACTCCGATGCACTGCAACAGGATCACGTCGCGAATGATGTCATCAAGGATCGATTGCTCAACGATCGCATTACCCCCGATTTTGATCACCATGATCGAATCTGCGAACTCCTGGATATATGGCAGGGCTTCGATCAGGATGTTTGCTCTGGCGATGCTCTGGTTTTGCTGCATGGTTCCTTGTGGGAGCTTACAAGTAATAATATGCCGGGAGCGTTAAACACCTGTGAGTGTAATCACCCCCAACCCTGATTTGCGTGACTTCCGGGTTCACCAAAAACACATATAAGAGACATAAGAAACCCCTATACAAATGGATGGACATCCTCGCGTGCAGACCTGTATCGATGCAACGGCACATCTGTGCATTCGCTCCACACGGCACGATGTGGATGATCCGGATATACTGGTAGATAGGTTCATAAAATGATAATCCGGGTAAAAGCGTTCGCAAGGTTTGGAGAAGTCCTTGGAAAGGAACTCGCTCTCGAACTGGATCATGGAAGTGACATAGATGGTTTGCTTGCCCTGCTATGTGCATCGCAGGACGCATACGACCTGATATTCGATGAATCAGGAACGATCCGGGATTATGTGACTATATTAAAAGGGGGGCGGCATATACAGTCGCTGGACGGAGTCCGGACCGTGCTTAAAGATGGCGACGAGGTCGCAATATTTCCCCCCGTAGCAGGTGGTTGAATGATTGAAGTTACAGAAGACGACTTTAACGTAGGTAAAATACTGAACGATGCGAAACACCCGGATAACGGTGCACTCGTTACGTTTCTGGGCATTGTGCGGGATGATGGAATCAGTGGCATGGAGATAGAATCATATACGGATCTTGCCGTGCAAGAACTCAACACAATAGAAAAAGAGGCGTTGGAACGGTTCAACATACGGTCTCTTGACGTTATCCATCGTACGGGCACGCTATCAGTTGGCGATAACATACTGCTCATCGTGTGCGGCGCTCCACACCGGAAGGATGCGTTCGCTGCATGTGAATATATGATAGACGAGCTGAAAAAACGGGTGCAGGTATGGAAGAAAGAGCTACACAAAGACGGAGCTAATGGAAAATGGGTCGGAGAGGAGACCTGATGAGTATCAGGCAGTGCTCAACAATCCGCATGGAAAACGGCGAACTAACAGAGACGGTTGACGACATCTGTATCGAGGAAACATTTCGCTTGTACCTGAACGATGAATTCCTTGTAAAGCTGGCTGCCACCCCCAACCAGCTCAAAGAACTGGGTGCAGGTCACATCATCTGTGAATGCCGGGCATCTGGCAGCACAGGTGTTCCCATAATTTCCGATGTGTACGTGGCAGAAGATGAGATCCGCGTCTTCACATCAGAGATAACAGGATCCGGACGACCATGTCCTGACATAACAATCAGTAAAGAAGATGTTTTTGATATCATGAGTGCAACCATATCTAAAACATGGAAGAAGACCGGGGGAACCCACTGTTCGGTACTTTTCTCCGGTAAAAAACTTGTTGCGAAAAGTGAAGATGTGGGAAGGCATAACACGGTCGATAAGGTCGTTGGATACGCCGTCTTGAACAACATAGATCTGTCTGCATGTGTCCTTGGCTGTACGGGCAGGCAGCCGGAAGCAATGGTGTTAAAAGCTGCCAACGCCCGCATCCCGATCGTGGTATCAAGGTCTGCATCAACAGATAAGGGCGTTATACTGGCAGAAAAAGAAGGAATTACGCTGATTGGATTTGCAAGGGGGGACAGATTCACGATATACACTGGCTCACATCGGATGTGCTAAACATGCCTGGAAAGATCGAACCAGGAATATACGATCGCCAAATCCCGGTGTTTGGGGAAAAGGGTCAGGAGAGAATCCGGAATGCGAATGTCCTCATCGCAGGCGCCGGCGGGCTTGGTTCCCCGGTATCGATGTACCTTGCAGCAGCAGGCATCGGCAGGATCCGGATCGTGGATCATGACACCGTCGATATAACCAATCTGAACCGGCAGTTACTGCACGAAACATCTGATATAGGCCGGCAAAAAACGGTTTCTGCCAGAGAAACGCTCACCGGGATGAAC
The DNA here is from genome assembly GCA_004211975.1 of Methanosarcinales archaeon. Classification (GTDB taxonomy): domain Archaea; phylum Halobacteriota; class Methanosarcinia; order Methanosarcinales; family Methanogasteraceae; genus Methanogaster_D. The sequence continues at coordinate 5,715 of RXIK01000083.1, forward strand.
CCCCATGTTGAAATTGATGCGATACCAGAAAAAATCGATGAAAGTAACGTTTTCGAGCTTGCGCACGGTTGTGATCTGATTGTTGATGCGATGGATAACTTTCATGCGCGATATCTACTGAATAAGACAGCTGTGGCACGAAATATCCCTCTGTTTCATGGGGCGGTTCACGGGTTTGACGGGCAGATCACAACAGTGATCCCCGGCAAAACACCATGTCTTCGCTGCATATTCCCGGAAACACATACAAAGACGGTTATTCCAGCCATTGGCGCAACATGCGGCGTGATAGCCAGTGTCCAGGCAACCGAGGTCCTGAAATACATAACCGGCATCGGCACACTCACAACAAACCGACTGCTCATCTGGGATGGATTAAATACAGTGATGAACGAGATATCTCTGGAGCGAAACCCAAAATGCCGAGATTGTGGAGATGAATCGATTGAATAACACACTATTATTGCTGGGATGCCCTGAACTACCCGCACAGACCGGTATCGCACTGTACCTTGCAAATAAACTCGCCCGGAAGAATGTTGATGTGACAATTGCCGGAACACGGTCTGCGATCAACCTGATAAAAGTATCCGACCCGGAAAGGAATTATGCAAAGAAACTAATAGATCTTGACCGGTGCATAGAAAATATTGCTGAAAAACGGACGGATTTCGACAGTTGTTTCGTGTTCATTCACAACGACGCCGGAATAGCATATCTCGCAACAATACATAGCATATCAAAGGCGGATCTTTCTGCGATCATCTTTGGAAGCAACGCAGAGACGCTTGCGTCAACGATTGAGTTTGAATGCAGGAAAATCGTGGCAAAAACCGCCCACAACCCGATTCCACTGAAAAAGAAGATAGATGAGGTGATATAATGGGCTGCGTCGAAGAGATGGACTATGAGATTCTTCTTAAGAACACATCGTTTAAAGAGTGCAGAGAATTTGTTACGAGTAATTTCAAGGAGGTTTACAAGGTTAAACCAGGATACAGGATGTTTGAGGTCTATTTAATCGGAGTTCCCCCGGTTATGATTGGGGTTGATGGCGATCACGTAATATTTCCATATACCAAACCATGTTATGGAACGTTTCTGTTACGTATACGTGGAGAAGAGGCTATTGCAGCCCTCAGAGAAGGAGGGGGCGTATAATGAAGGTAATCACCGACCCGCATCTTGCTTGCAACCATACAGTTAATATACTACGATCACCTATAACGCGCAGGGGTTCGGAACAGGGACACATTGCTTTCTTACAGCTATCCATCCCCTCAAAAATGGACTGCATGATGTCTGATGCCTGTTCCGAAACTCCCTGTTTATTCCGGATGCGGGGCGGTTGTGAGCGCACAGAGAATCCACAGTAAAGCTAATTATGATACTATGCATCCGTTCGTATTCATAAATGCTGCCATGAGTGCAGATGGGAAGATCTCAACCCATCTTAGGAAACAGGTGCGTATCTCCGGAGATATGGACTTCCATCGGGTGGACCGATTACGCAGCGAGACCGACGCCATCATGGTTGGAATAGGCACGATTCTATCGGACGATCCAAGTCTAACAGTTAAATCAGAGGAACTTCGGAGAATGCGGCTTGACTCCGGAAGAGATGAAAACCCGGTGCGAGTCGTCATCGACAGTCTCGCGAAGACCCCGCCAAACGCCGACATTCTCAGAAAAGGAGCTGGCAGACGGATCATTTTTGTCACAGGATCTGCGGAATCCGAGCGCGTTGATGCACTCTCCATGTCCGGCGCAGAGGTCGTGGTTGCAGACGAGGAGGATGGTGCGCGGGTTGATCTTGCAGTAGCCCTCAAGCATCTGCACAACACAGGAATTCGGCGGCTGATGGTGGAAGGCGGCGCAACCCTGAACTGGAGCCTGATCGAGAGGAGACTGGTGGATGAGGTCAATGTGTATATCGGGAGTCTTGTTCTTGGCGGGTCTGTTTCACCAACACTTGTTGATGGCGCCGGTTTTTCGAACAGTGATGACGCGCCCCGACTCAACCTAACCTCAATCGAGCGGATGGACGACGGGTTTGTTGTGAAATGGCAGGTATTACGATGACTAAGAAAATTAAGGCAATTGCGAGTGATTATGATCGAACTCTGACCAACGAGTCACTGGTTATCTCTGAAAACGCAGTAATCAGTCTGAAAAACGCGAGAAAAAATGGTGTAAAGGTGTTCTTAGTCTCAGGAAGAAAACTCTCGTTTCTGGAGCGCGTAAATAAGGACAGGGGGTTTGTGGACATGATCATCGCAGAAAACGGCGCCATCATCTACAATCCGGAAGACGGCAGAAAAATCCTGTTGGGCGACGGTATAAACGAGTTGAAAACGGCATTTTCTGACGTGGACTTCCCGGTTGACATTGAAGAGGTGATCGTTGCAACCACAGCAGAATATCTCGAAGAAGTTAGAGCGATCATAGAAAAAAACAATCTCTCGGTAGATATCGAGCTGAACCGGGATGATGTGATGATTATGCCGGCGGGCGTGAACAAGTGCACCGGAGTCCTGAAAGCGGCTGAAATATGTGGAGTTGACCGACAACACCTCGCAGGTATCGGGGATGCTGAGAACGATCTTAAGCTCTTTGCAGCCGCAGGCACCAGAGTAGCGGTTGCAAACGCAGTGCAACGACTTAAGGACGAAGCAGACATCGTGTGCAGCGCGCCTTATGGGGATGGTGTGCGCGAGTTTGTGCGAAGCATTCTGAAATAGAAAGAGGCGGGCAACCCCCCAAACATGCCAGAACAATTTTCGTGCTGTGGATGCCGGATAAACCTCGCAAAAGACGTGTATGAGCCCTCCGATGACTCATACCTCATGATTGAGGCAGCACTGGCAGAGATTGGAGCGTCCAGCCAAGCCATGCGCATTCTTGAGATCGGCACCGGATCAGGTATCGTTTCATCCGTGCTAATGCAAAATATGCCCGAACACAACTACATCACGACTGATATCAGCCCCCTGGCAGTTCTATGCGCAAAAACAAACGGATTACAGGTGGTTCGAGCAGATCTATTCGCCGGGCTCAGGGGACATTTTGACATAGTCATCTTTAATTCGCCGTATCTACCGACTGCACCTGAAGAACGCGTTGATGGCTGGCTTGATCACGCGTGGAACGGCGGAGAGGATGGGCGCACAACCATCAACCGGTTCTTACAGCAGGTGCCAGCGTTTCTCGCGGACGGCGGCGTTTTTCTGCTGCTGATATCCTCGCTGACCGGCATTGAGGAGGTTTGCGCACGCGGTGCAGCGGCGGGTTTTGCTATGAGCAAGGCAGCAAGCGTGCATTGTCCGGGTGAACAGCTCGTGGTGCTACATGGCAGTCTGCAGGATTAAACACCGGGTTTGGGTTGTTGTCAACCCCGCCCCGGGTCCCATGTCTTTTTGATTCGAGCATCAGTGGCATTTGAGTCAACCGTCCGCCAACAGCGAAAGATTGTTATACTGGCAATCCGAAACCATCAGATGTGATCAACCATGGAAGAAATCAGCACTTCATCAGGGCTCGGAGGCATCCTGAATGCCTTTCGAGATATTACAAAGGAGTCTAAGCGAATAACGTTCGTTGGAACGCCCGGATTTTGCACTCCTTTCGCCGAATTGCTTGCATTTCCGATTAGGAATAGTGACAAAGAACTGGCTTATATCGCCAACCTTGGTTTTGATGATGCAAAGAAGATTGTGTACACCAGCCACGGCATGCAACTGGCTGAAAAGACTGATGCTGCCGCGGACACCGTCGTGATACTTGGCGGTCTTGCAATGCCAAAGATCAGTGTCGATCTTCACGACCTAAAAGCGATGATAGACCGTATTTTCGGCGGAGCTGAAGACACGATGCTCATTGGCGTCTGTTTCATGAGCATCTTCGAGCAAATGAAATGGTACAATGTTATCGACTTCGATTACATGATTGATACACACACAAACAGTAGTGTTCTTAAAAAGTGATTTATTATGACTGGATTTATTATTAGCGGGACTTTTAAGGCTGGATCGAAATGGGTGCGGTTTACCAAGAGCGTCAGCAGCCAGAACGAGAAGAACGCAATCGAAAAGGCATACTCACTTATCGGAAGCGAGAATAAGCTAAAGCGGAATTTTATCAAAATAGCGAGTACTACGGAGATTGAGCATGACTGAACAACCCACTGAAGAGGACATGCAGAAATTGGCAGCTCAGCATGATGCCTACCAAGAGCGAGCTGAAGCAGTTGCCGCACAGATCGATGCGATCCAGACATCCATCTTCGAGTGTGAACACGCTTCAAACACGGTTGATTCACTCAAAGATGCAGATGATGCCGATGCATTAGTGCCTATCGGTGCAGGATCGTTCATACATGCCAAAACCACAAAGTCCGACCGTGCAATCGTTAATCTCGGTGCAGGCGTGGCTGCGGAGATGTCAGCAGATGCTGCGAGAGATTGCCTGACTGACCGGAAGGAAAAACTCACGAAAATCCTTGCAGAGATGAACACAACGCTGGAAGATCTGATGAAGCGGGTTCAAGCGATCCAAACCGAGGCAAATAAACAGGTACAGGCAAGACAGGCAGATCAGGCGTATAGCTGATGTTCAATAAACTTAAGGAAAAACTGGGGACGTTTAAGAAGACGATCGGTGAAACGATCGATCAAAAAGTCGGAGTCGTCGAAAAAGCGAAAACGCTTGTTCTTGAACGCGAGCTCATCCTCGACGAAGAAGATCTTAAGAAATCACTCGACGACCTCGAAATCGCACTGCTCGAGAGCGACGTTGCATTCCCAGTTGTCGAAAGCATCATCAACGCCATCAAACAAGAGTTAATCGGCTCCCACAAAAAGATCAGGGCAAACACAGGCGACATCGTCGAAACCGCACTTAGAAACGCCCTACTCTCCGTGATGTCAAAAGAAATGTTCGATTTCGATGAATTCATCGCAAACACGCCAAAACCAGTAAACATCGTGTTCACAGGAGTCAACGGCACCGGAAAAACAACCACAATCGCAAAAATCGCATCAAGACTAAAAAACAACGGGTACTCGGTCGTGGTCGCATCCGGAGACACATTCAGAGCTGGAGCAACCGAACAAATCGAGAAACACACAGAACGAATCGGCGTAAAACTAATCAAACACCAACATGGCGGCGACCCAGCCGCAGTAATCTACGACGCAATGCAACACGCCACAGCACAACACCGCGACGTAGTGCTCGCCGACACCGCAGGAAGACTACACACAAACATCAACCTAATGGACCAACTCGGGAAAATCTGTCGCGTAACACCCCCCGACCTCGTGATCTTCGTTGACGAAGCTGTCGCCGGCAACGACGCCGTAGAACGAGCGCGCGAATTCAACGAAACCGTGCCAATATCAGGCAGCATCCTAACAAAAGTCGATATGGACTCAAGAGGCGGCGCAGCAATCTCAATCGCACACGTCACCGGCAAACCCGTACTATTCCTGGGCACCGGACAAACATATGAGGACCTCAAAAAGTTTGACGCGGAGTGGTATGTGGATCAACTGTTCTGAGCAAGGGCACGGGGTCTGCGGTTATCTCAAACCACTTAAAAACCATGACGATAAAAGGGATGTTTACTTCAGTTCGCCGAAAGTTGGGGATCCACCTCTTTCCCGACATCAAACAAACATTAGCTCATCGCTTCCACCCAAGTCCACACTCACACTGAACGCGTTCAAATGTACGGTCTCTTAAGTGGTGTGCGTTGCAAAGGGCATGTATTACGTCAGTGTAATTGAGATGTGGCGTCCAGCGATCCTGCACAGCAACTCCCTCAAATACCGATAAAATCTCCATCGCATCCATCCCTCCTTTCCACGCTTTGGATGCAGAGTATGGGCTCTCTGGCATCTCGCGTTGCAGTGAGGCGACATTAAATTGATATGTTGGCATATATATTACAATACCAGCCAATCGATTTCGTAGTCAAGTGCGGAATAACGCGCAGCATATTAATTGTACTTTTAG
>RXIK01000084.1 GCA_004211975.1 Methanosarcinales archaeon
TGGGATTGCCCCGAATGGAAGGGGTAGCCGGCACGGCAATCTGTGATGTAGCTTCTTGTCGCACGTGTTCATCAGTGTTAATCTGTGGCTAAAAGCTTTTGTCAGCCACAGATTAACACAGATTTCACTGATTCAAGGCAACATCTACGTAAATTTATGAAATTCACACCTACGATAATTATCACAAATCACCAATTTTTTAGATAGTGCCTCGGTTATCACTTGATTTGAAGCGGATACAAACAAAGTTTGTTTTCGAAACGATGAACATGAATCAAACAAGATTGTTTTGGGCGCTGTATCCGGGGATATCCTGAAGGACGCAAACCTCCAAAGATGCCGGGATGAACTATTTAAAATCTGTTGGTGGCAACAAAAAACAGGTGGCAGACCCTTCATTTTTGCGTAGCTTTCAAAGTATGATGCACCAATAAAAAGTCTCTTAAATACTGCCCAAAACTTTTATATCATCTCACCCACAATTAGGCTTCTTGTATGGAGACTGATTTCATAAGTAAGCATAAGGATTCTGATACTTTTATCATTAAAAAATCCTCTTTTTTCGAGGCTCCCGTACATCTGAAAGGCAATCTGATCGTTGGCAACAACTGTAATTTCTGGAGCGATCTTGCTGCCACTGGCTCGCTTCAGCTCGGGAAAGGTACCGCGGTGAAAGGGTCTGTACGCGCCGCAAGCATGATCATCGGCGCACACTCAGTGATTGCAGGCAGCGTAAAGACCGAGCAGGACTGCACCGTGCTTGATGGCGCCAGAATCGGGGGAAACATAGTAGCAGGCGGGAAGATCATGCTCAGACCAAATGTCAAAGCAGGAATTGTGGACGCGGTAGGTAACATTGAACTTACAGGCAAGTCGTATGTTGCGGAACTACGCGCCGGAGCAAAGATCATCGCAACAAAACAACTCTGAATTCCCGGTGCGATCATACAAACCGTGATCTTTGGGAACTGATTTCTACTTAGGCACGGTATTCATTCCAAGACGAACCGTAATGAACTCTTAATAAAACTGCGTCGGTCATAATTTCATCGCGCCACTTGCCGCCGGCTGGACCGCGGGCAATCAAGGGATATTATACCGCCGTCGTCGCCCACGTCAACGGTAGCGAGCGTCGTGAAACATGGGCGGCTGCCAGTGGCTATTTGGAGCGAGATCGCGGCGTCTGCGATGTTAAGTGCACCGTCGTGGTTGAGGTCATGCTGTTGCGAAGACCTTTTTTGTATATGTGCTACTCAGATGTACATAGATACTGAAAGCCAGCTACTCATAATTCCAAAAATTCCTCCACGGCAAGCCCTGCTTCTTTGATGATCGCTTTCAATGTTCCTTTTGGGATGTCCACACCCGGATGATTTGGAATCGTAGTTCTTCTCTTTGTGATTGGATTGTACCAGATCTCGTGACTCCCTTTTGCTTGTCTGTCGAAGACGAATCCTGCTTTCTTTAACTCCTGATAACATCTCTTGCAGTCAGGGCTGGCAATCTCGTCATGCGATCACACTTATCGGTATTTTAACGTCTTGCATAACGTTCTTTGATGGCTCAATTTCATAAGGCAGAGGGTCACCATGCTCGATATATGACTCGATTAGTTTTCTTGCTACATCCTGTGCTATCTCCATCGTCTCTGCTATCGACCTTCCTTGTGCGATGAGTCCCGAGAGGGTATCGCTCGTTGCAAGATAGCCGCCTTCTTCCAGTTTCTCTATTTTTATGGATATGAGGTATTCAGACATGCTTGTCACCTGGATTGTTTTTAAATGTGTTAGCTATTATTGAATGGCTTTTCATTTTTATCTCGCCCTCCCTTGTTACATCCAATCCTCAGTAATTCCCTCATAAGCGGGGAGTATTGTCTGAATACCCCGCCCAATTTACTTCTTATCTTTTCATCTCATAAAGCTTATGATTACGGAACTGATCCTGCTTCTGCTGCCGAACACACCCACCAAAAACCAGAATCGAGCATATCAGCGTTTGTGGCTTCATATATGCTCTCGCAACCACTGTTACACAACCACAAACGCGGGCGGATGTATCGTCTGTGTTCAGGGATCGGGTGCAGGAGTTTCCCGCCGCTATGCCGGTGTACTCGTATATTTCCGTGTGATCACGCGACCCAGATATTATAGCATGCGTGAAACTCATGCTCAGACCAAATGTCAAAGCAGGAATCGTGGACGCTGCAGGTAACATTGAGCTTACAGGCAAGTCGTATGTTGCGGAACTACGCGCCGGAGCAAAGATCATCGCAACAAAACAACACTCTGAATTCCAGGGTTAACTGCACCACAATCAATCCTTTTATGCGATAACAGTGCTAAAGCATGACATCATGTTCAGAACTATCCTTGTGCTGGATATATTTGATGGCATCGTGGTTCATGCGGTTCGCGGTATGCGTGAGCAATACCTCCCGATCAAAGGGGCAAGTTCGGTTTGCGAGACCTCAGATGCAGTGGAGATCGTAAGAGCACTTAATCCTGATGAAGTGTATGCGGCTGACCTCAACCGGATTCGTGAACTTGCAGCCGGGGACAACTTCCCGGTCGTAAGAGACGTTTCCAACTATTGTAAAACGATCCTAAGCTGTGGGATCAGGTCGGCTGAAGACGCATTGCTCGGGCTTGAAATCGCAGACACAGTCACCATTGGAACTGAAAATGCTGATTTTAATGTTATCGGGCAGGCGTGTGAGCTGGCTGATGATGCAAGCCGGTTGCATGTCAACATCGACCTGATGAACGGCAAAATTCTCACAAACACCAAAATAGCACTCACCCCACTTGAAGCGGTCGATAAACTAAATGATTACCCGATTAATCACCTGATCATCATCGACCTGACGAAGGTTGGCACAGAATCAGGCATCAACACCGGTTTTCTTGAAGAAGCGGTCGCAAGGTCTGATCACCCCATTATATTCGGTGGTGGCGTCCGGGATATGGATGATCTTAACCTGCTGCGCGATATCGGGGTTGCCGGGGCGCTGGTTGCAACCGGCGTGCATAACCGTGAGATTCCGGTGGAGATGCTGCGGGAATAATTGTAGCGCCAGACTTTACCGCCTTTATCATGCACCCAAAACAACCCCCTGCACAGATCAACCGCCACCAATCACCAAAAATCAGTAAGTGTTCTCTGAAACCTGCATTTATCCAGTAACTGCATCTCACTCTGCCATTTAGCGTGTGGAGTGCGGATTCTCCCTCGCAGGTCACGAAACGCATCATCGATGCTGTCAAACCGCCTTGCACCCGAGCCGCCACCAACACCATCAGCCCCACTAACACCATCACCCGCCACACCACCACTACTTCCGGTCAGAGCGTCACGAACCGCCTCCCGAATCACCCAGACCCCAAGCGGCGCCCAATAATCAGGACGAATCTCCCGCACAATAAACACCGATGCCTGCCGCTTGATCGCATGAAGATACTCAACAACAGCGGTTCTCGCTGCATAATATCCCCCGGCAAGCGACGAATATCCGCGTTTACCACCATACTCCTCCCGGTCACCCCCAATCCACAATCGATCAGACCAAACCGAATCCGGAAGCCACACCTCAATTAACTCAAACGAAAAACACCGGGGAACCAACAAAATCTCGAAATGATTACCGAACTTCTCAGTGGTGAACAAAACAATGTCTTTTATCTCAGGATAATATCTGATATCATCAAGCAACATCTTTCCAACCATATCATCAATTGCTGTGATCGACCACCGCGTAGGAACAAGTTTCCGATCCCTCCCAAGCAAGCCAATCGAAAATATGCGTGTTATATGCTGCTGCGAGATGCTGCTCCGGTGCAACTCCCGTATCGAATCCACAGCAACCACATCAGTATCAGACACAAGATAATCGATCTTCGCGGGAACTTTCGGGTTCTCTGTAAGCGTGATCTTCGTAAGCTCGCCAGCCGGACCCATCGGCATCAACATACCATCAAAAGCCATCCGTGCAGCCGGCGGCCTGGCAAACCACGCCTCAGCATCCACCGGCGCATCAGCCATCGCAAGTTCCTGCGACGTCAGTAAAAACGGGTCATCCGGCACCCCCACATTCAACCTGGTGTACGACCGCACCAATCTAGATCGCATCCCGATAATCTCATCAATATTCTTATTCAGAAGAACCCCCGGGTCCTCATACTGCTGCGCCTCATCACCACCAACATCCGGAGGTATCAGCGGACCTGCAAAAATGTCAGGATAACCCCTGCGCCCAACAAAAACCGACGGCGGAGAAGCCCCGGACAAACTCGTTGCTTTAAGATCTGTGATAGTCTCAATTCCCTTGAACCGCTCCAGAACCGGGCACTTCGGACGACCACACAGCCCCTTTCCCTTGCAATTGACACATTGGTTCATTGTACCTGAGTTATTGGTTTGGGGCGTAAAATAGGTGGCGGTTGAGCCGGCGGTGTGTGTGTGTGGGTGGCGCGGTTGTGGGACCCACCGACTCCGAAAACGGCTGGTGACGTGCCACAATACTTATATTGTCACACGTACGTATCATTCTGTATGGTAGAGGCGGCGTCCAAAATAGAAATATTCGGAGATTCACCGACAATAGAAGATGGGTTGGGCTTTGATGATTATGCAAACATCCTTCTGGAGCTGATAGGGAATTTTGATGCTGAGAGCCCCTTAACCATTGGCATTCATGGAAGATGGGGGAGTGGGAAGACAAGCTTGATGAAGATGCTTGAGAAGAGGTTTAAAGATGATAAGAATGTTAAGACGGTCTGGTTCAACGCATGGGCGTATGGAAACGAGCCGATCGGACTTGCGTTGTTGCAACAGATATTGAATGAGTTCCAAAAAGATGAGAAGTTGAAAGATAAGGGTAAGAATCTCATTGAAAACGTTGGAAAATTAGGAATTGACGCTTTCTTAAGAAAAACCACAACGATAACCCTTAAAGAAGCGGAAGACCTTTTTAAAAGTAGAATTGAGATAAAAAACACTCTTAGAGATGATTTTAAAAACGTAATAAATGAGTGTTTGCAGGATAGAGAGCGGTTGGTTGTATTCATCGATGATCTGGATAGATGTCTGCCAGAGAAGACGATCGAAATTCTTGAGGTGATAAAGCTCTTTTTAGACGTTCCAAAGTGTATATTCGTGATTGGCGTTGAGAAAGAGGTGATTAAGAAGGGGATCGAGGTTAGATACAAAAGCAAGGAGCAAGAACTACCGATCAGCGGGCAAGATTACATAGAAAAGATAATTCAGATTCCTTTTGTCCTTCCGCCCATCAGAGAAGCTGATATGGCGGCTTTTATCGAAAAGCTGGGTATTGGGGAACGGGAAAAGGGATATGTAACGATTGTTGCAAAATACACTGGATGTAACCCTCGAAAGGTGAAGCTGTTCTTGAACGTCCTTAGAATACGACGGGCGATTGCGGAAAGAACTGGAGGGGAAATTGAGCCTGATTTGTTTGCGAAACTTTTCGTCTTTGAATACGTTTTTCTGGAGTTTTACGAGAATCTTGTGAAATATAAGGATCAAGATATTCTCTGTACGTTAGAGAGACTTGCGAGGGGGGATTCTGACGAAGAGCTGGAAGAAGAATTAGGAAGCTCTGAACTCCTGAAGAAATATCATGAAAATGACGATTTGAGTAGCTTATTGAGAGATGAGCCGTTATTCTGTGGAATCGACATTGAACCATACATCTACCTATCCGGAGCCGAAGTATCTCAGGAAGTTACGGCATCTGGTGAATCCGTACTGGATGAGCTGTTGAGTGGAGATTATATGAAAATGAGTCGTGCTGCGGATGCGGTTAATAAAATGCCGGATTTGGAGAAACAGCAATCTTTGAACGTCGTTATATCGAAATTAAAAGACGAAGCTGCGAATGTGTGCAGTAATGCTACAGCAGCTCTTGGGGTGATAGGTGATGCAGGAGCAGTTGAGGCACTAAAAGAAGCGTTGGAAAAGGGGGATGCGAATGTGCGCAGGAATGCTGCAAAGGCTCTTGGACGAATAGGTGATGCAGGAGCAGTTGAGGCACTGGAAAAAGCGTTGGAAAAGGGGGATGCGAATGTGCGCAGTAATGCTGCATCAGCTCTTGGGGTGATAGGTGATGCAGGAGCAGTTGAGGCACTGGAAAAAGCGTTGGAAAAGGGGGATGCGACTGTGCGCAGGAATGCTGCAAAGGCTCTTGGGGTGATAGGTGATGCAAGAGCGGTTGAAGCGTTGATTGAAGCATTGAAGGATAAGGATGCGAATGTGCGTGGGAATGCTGTAAGTGCTCTTGGACGCATAGGTGATGCAGGAGCAGTTGGGGTACTAAAAGAAGTGTTGAAAGATAAAGATGAGGATGCGAATTTGCGCAGGAATGTTGCAAAGGCTCTTGGACGTATAGGTGATCCAAGAGCAGTTGGGGTACTAAAAGAAGCGTTGAATGATATGAATGCGAATGTGTGCAGGAATGCCGCAGTGGCTCTTGGACGTATAGGTGATCCAAGAGCAGTTGAGGCACTGAAAAAAGCATTGGAGGATGTTAGGGGTGTGGATCGGCGTGTCTATGCTGAAAAGGCTCTTAAAGAAATCGAAGCAAAACAAAATCAATGAACATAGAAGCAGAGAAAGATCCTTCAGACGAATGACCCCGCTTCCACCCCCTCCCGCACCGGCATGCAATCCCCGCGCTGCTCGCGTACCATTCCCGCCCCCACACCCTCAACCAGATCACGGGTTCGTGTGATGCCGCGACCCCCACAAAACAGCCCTAATGTTTAGATACCTTTAAATCAGTGTACATCAGAAGTGTACGAGTACGATGGGCTCGTAGATCAGTTGGAAGATCGTCGCCTTTGCAAGGCGAAGGCCCTGGGTTCGAGTCCCAGCGAGTCCATAGATGAAATCGAAGACGACGTGGATCAAGGCGGACGCGGACAACTGGGATGCTCAGAAGGATAGGATCACAACAAGTCTCGAGTCCGGTGTGGAATGTGTACTCACCTCAGAGGATCATGTTGCTAAGGTCCGTGAGCTTGGTGATATCCTGGTGGCGTCACCGCTGCCGCGCGAAGTATCTGAGATGCCTGACATTGTTGTTGTTGGTGTGGGTGGGGAGGGTGACGGGACAAATCCGCTTCCAACTGATTTAACCGGGTCGATGGATATTATCACGGCGCAGAAACTATCTTCTGAGGGAAAGACGGTTGCCGGATACGTTATCATATTGAATAAGGAGTATGAGCGGTTTGCAGCCGAACTCGGGCGTGTTTGTGACTATCTGGTTGTGGTAGGCACTGATTGGAAGGTGATTCCACTCGAAAACCTGATCGCAGGGCTTTTTGAAGAAAATGTTGAGATTATAGCCGGAGTCCGTGATTCTACTGAGGCAAAAGTCGCTCTTGAGACGCTTGAACATGGATCTGACGGCATTCTAATAGATACTGATGATCCGTCAGAGATCAAGCGGATCACAGGCACTGTCGAGCGCGCTGGCACGTCAGCAGTTTCACTTCAAGTGGCGCGGGTGACCGCGGTTAAACCTGTTGGCATGGGTGACCGGGTCTGCGTAGACACCTGCTCGAGGGAATGCTTGTTGGATCACAGTCAAACGGACTCTTTTTGGTGCAATCAGAGGCAGAGGACAGTCCTTACGTAGCGTCACGTCCGTTTCGAGTTAATGCAGGCGCAGTACACGCGTATGTGCGGGTCGGCGAAAAGACACGGTATCTCTCAGAACTTGGTGCAGGCGATCTGGTGACCACAATTGACGCAGATGGCGGGCAGAAAGATGCGATTGTTGGGAGAGTCAAGATTGAGAGGCGACCGCTAACACTTGTTGAGGCTGACGTCGAGGGGACTGTGATAAAAACGCTTCTGCAGAACGCCGAGACAATAAAGCTTGTTGGCGCGGATGGCGCCCCAATATCGCTCGCGAATCTCAAGGCTGGTGACGAGGTGCTTGTTCATTTTGAGGATTCGGCGCGGCACTTTGGCATGAAGATCGACGAGACAATTATTGAGAAGTGAGTGTGTCGCGGGGGCAATCTCCCAGATGGTGGTGACAGCTAACAGCTACCACCTGTGAAAAACGGTTTTCCATCACAACTGGTGCTATGTAGACGCGCACGAATAACCTGTATATTTAAGGCAATGTCTCTCAAAACTACTTCTTACCAACTTGTTTCACCATAAAATTCGTAGTCTTTGTGTCCCCGTGTTCTCTGTGGTTCAATCTATGAGATAATCTAAAGAATATATTATAAGAAATAAAAAGTTGATTTTGTTCAGCTTAAGTATGTGCGGCTCCGAACTTGACTAATCAACCGGTTGTTCTCTGGGCTTGCCAGAAAACAATCTGTTAAAATTCGTGGCATTCGGCACATTCGTGAAATTCGTGATAAAATCGGCATAAAGGATCACGAATGGCACGAATGAACGAATCGCACGAATGTCGGACTTTATTTTTCAGTAAGCACTCTGTTAGATCCCTTAAATCTCAGGATTCCTGTTTCCATGCATGATCCACGATTCTGCGCATCACTTCTCGCACCGGAACGCCTGTGAGACGCGCAATCCTTTTTGCATCATCGAATTCAGCGGATATGTTCAGGACATCGCCGGAGTTATCGGTTGCGATCTTGATCGTAGCCGCATACGTGTTGCCGCCGATTTCAATGTTAATCGGCGTGATTCTCCGGTTTGCGATTAATCTGTGTCGGGTTGGTGTTATGCGCACGCCAAGCGAGCCGGTTTCCTCGATGATTCGACGCGCAACCCGTGCGGAGTCGCTTGATTTTGTGATCACCTGGATTAGCTGTCCGCTTCGACCTTTTTTCATCGTTGCCGGGATCATGATCGCGTCATGTGCCCCCATAGCGATTAGTTCCTCGATCAGGCTGCCAAGCACCTCTCCGGTCACGTCATCAACAGATGTTTCGAGTACCGTGATGTTGTCCCTCAGAAGTCCGGCGTCGTTGTGTTTGTTTTCGCATAGAATAGCACGTAAAACGTTTGGGATCTTTAGGTCTGCTTTTCCAGCGCCGTATCCTGCGCGGGTTGCAGAGCAGTCGGCGCCGGGGACTGTGTTCATTGGGGTGGTGGGGTTATGGTCAGGGTCTTGGTTGTGGTTAGGGATGTTCGGGTCTGAGCATGTTAGATGCGCAAGAATTGCGGCGCCAGTAGGTGTCAGCAATTCGTGTTTGATGTCCCCGTAGCTCCATAACAACCGTGATCCGCAGAGTATCTCAAGTGTAGCGGGCGCTGGCACCGGGAGTGTTCCGTGCGCTGTCTTAACATATCCGGTGCCTGTCACGATCGGTCTGCAGAAGATCGCGTCCGGGGCGAGGTTGTGGATCGCAGCTGACGCCCCGACCACGTCTGCTATTGCGTCAGCCTGCCCGATCTCGTGAAAATGGAGTTGATCCTTTGACACGTTGTGGACGGTGGATTCTGCGGATGCCATGCGGTTAAAGACCGCGGTCACATCATCAATGATATGATCCGGGAGTTCTGACGCCCTGATATCCGCCAGGATCTCCGGGTATGTGTGAGTCACCGAATTTTCAGGTGTAACTGATACGCTGGTTGCCGCGATCCCGTTCTTCATTGTTCTGCTGATCTTCACGGTAACTGGCGCTGCAGATTCCATAGTTTCCTTGATGTGCGCTTGATCTGCGCCAAGATCGATCAAGGCGGCGATGATCATGTCGCCGGATGCGCCCATGAACGGATCAAAGATCAGGCTGGTCATAGGTAATTGTTGTGTGCAGACGGTACATAAAGAGATTGCAGGAGCGGTGTTTGCATCTGAAACCCCTTTGTTTCTTGTTCACAGAAAAATGTGTCGCTAGCTCCATACGGCGAGCGGTTTTCACCCGGGTTTTTGTGAAAAAAAACCGTGTGTATGCCAAAAAAAAGAAACACCGAGCGTTTTATAGCTCGATGTACTCAGCTATCGCTTGCAGGATCATGAGCGCATCTACGCTTGTGAGTTCTCCATCGCGGTTAACATCACCGATGCGGTAGCCCCTGCCCTCTGAATCCGTGAGATATCCGGGTGGGGTGTTATCTTCAGTATCCCAGCAATCCGGTACGCCATCAGAATCAGAGTCTGCCAGGGTATCTCCTTCTTCTATGATGAGGATCACGTTGCTTGCTTCCATGTAGTCTTCGCTGCTCCGGAAGCCCACGACATTGCCTGTTTGTTGCAGATATTGGGTTACGTCGCGATCACTGATCCCTATCTGGTGGGCGCCATTATCATTCCACTCGTCAGCCCAGATCTGTCCGTTGAAGATCAGTTCTCCTTCGGTTGGATCGGCGCCGGGAGCGCAAGTTATCAGTCGGGCACCCGCTGTAGCTGATGGGTCAATTGTAAGTCCGGTGATCGGCGCCCATGCGGTCGCTTCATCCGGTGTTGTGCATTGTTTTGAGCCACCGTAGAGCAGGTCGAATCCCTCGTTAACAGCTATCTGTCGTCGTGGTTCGCTTGCATCTTCGTATGTTACCACCAGCATCATGCCACGCATTGAGACGTTGCCGCCGCCAGTATGTGCGTTGGTGAGCTTTGCGATGTTGCCATCTGCGCTAAAGTCGTTTGTCACATTGTATGTGATCATTCCGTAGGGTTTGCTGGCGGCATACAGCTTTGCATCACAGTAGTGTGCATCCAGTGTTTGAGTGATTCCGTTGAAGTCCATGCTGACATTATCAGGCATCACATCTGCCTTTTCGTATGTGTATGACACATATAATCTTGCCTCCACAACGGTTGCAGCAGCTGGAACTGATAGGTTACTTGCAGTCCAGTTGGATATGTATTCAGTCCAGTGCTTGTTAGAGTACGAGCTGAGATAGTAGCTGTCACCTGCTGAATAGACCAGATCTCCGTTTAGATCAAATGTCTTCCATGTTGTGATGTTTTCGCCGCCGGTGTATGTCTTGCCGTTGTAGCCGTTATTCACAACGGTTGTATCCAGCGTTGTTTCGTTGTTTGACTCATTACCCTCGGTAATCCCGCCACAGCAGTCAGCGGTCACTGTTATTGTTACTTCAGCACCCGCATTCCTGATGGTTGGGTCAATAATACTCACTGTGGTGTTATCTCTAAAAGCCAGCGCATCAACCGACTCAACTGTGCTGAATCCATCGCTCAGAACGAAACTGACATTGAACGACTCGTCACAATCAGCGCCGTTGTTCACGATTGTTGCGGATATCTCATTGCTCCTGTTACCAAAGAGCTGGTCACAGTTCAGAGCTACACTCTCCACGCTTAGATCAGGAGTATCTGGTGCAGGTGCATGCACGACTGTAAGGATTGCGCAGCCTGCCTGCATCCCGCCGCTACCGTTGTCACGGAATCCCATGGTGTTGTTGCTTGGAAGCAGCTTTGAGAGCACCGAGACCGCCTCCACGTTGATCTTGCTTCCGGGATACGCCTCTGTGGACGCGTTCCACGCATTGGTCTTGATGACCTCACCATTTAAGAGCAGGTCTGATCCGGAGCTCATCCCCTGCGTAACAAACGTGATCAGTTTTGCATCGACGACATCAGTCAGACAGATCTCACCTGGAAACGCCACCGTTGCTGTGGCACTCTCTGGCGAGACCGAGTAGTCACTGCTACCATGTGTATCGTCCGCTGCCATGAGGTAATCAGTTCCTCCCAGCATCCAGAATTGCACCCTGCCGCCATGATCTGCGCCAATGTAGTACACGCCCAGCACCTGTCCGAGAAGCGTTGTGTTGTTGCCTCCGATCGGTTCGATGTTCTCAATAATCGAGGTGTAGTCGCCGGATTCACTCACAAGCGAACTCACATTAAATACGGAACTTCCTTTTGGTGACTGATAGTATCCAAACGCCTTTGAGTCATAGTGTACCACTTCGGGCATGATGTCCACGCCCTCAAAGTTCATGCTCAGATTCGCCAGACATCCGGTTGGATATGTCTTGTAGTTGCCCCAGTCATCATACCAGTCCACATAGATTCCTGCGCCCAGCACCACTGCACCATCCGGCAGATCGATGTGGTGAACCCTTGTATCGGTTGTCTGCGGAGCAAATGCGCTAATTTTTGTGCCGCTCACATTAGCCACCATATCAAAGTTGACCTCGTCGAGATACCCGACAAGCTGCAGCGGCTCTTCTGTGGCATCACAGTCAAAGTTCTTGCTCATGTAACCGTTGTTCACAACACCGCCTATAACATCGTATCCGGAAATCTTTTGCGTAGCCGGAATAACCAGCGACAGTGTGTTATCGGTCTCGTTAGTCTCATTAATTGTTCCGGAGCTTCCATCATCCGGGCAGTTCGGGCAACTGTCACAGTTGCAGTCCGCAGCCACTGTTATCGTGAGCGGGAGTGACTGTGGTGGGAACCCTGGCATAACCGGATAATCTTCGCACGATGGCGTCCAGTTGATGCTGATCGTTGTGTTCTCATCTGCCGCAAGACCACCGGTCACGTTCGCACAACCAATCACAACATTATCTGCCGCAAAGCAGACACTGAAATCACCGGTCACTGCGTCAGGTCCGCTGTTCTGCACGACTGCAGAGATCACATTCCCTCCATTTACATAAACCCTTAGTAGGTCATCAGAGCGCGTGTCGCCCGGGTTAACAATGACATCGGTCACGCTCAGATCCGGAGCCGCCGACCCTGGCACAACCATCACCATCAGAACCACTATACATACCAAAGATATTCTACTTTTCATCCTATACCTCCTATGTCAGTTATTATATTAGCAATCTCGAACTATTTCGAGATATTCGCAGCAATAAGCTTACTGCCATTACGCAGACAACACAATAGCATATAAGTATTACTCACAGCAGGGGCTGCCGCATTGTGGTGTGGGGACCATATCCCTAACAGATGGTGCATTTGGATAAACAGAACCACAGCACAAAATCTCTTGAATGAATCTCAATATTTGACAAATAACAGTTAACCGGCATCCATTTGTGAAACATAGTGATAATAAAAGCTTTTAGCCACTGATTAACACTGATTACACAGATGTAACCTATAACGCACTTGAATACATTCATGAAATCTTCAGTGGAACCAGATGGCGTGACAGCCACTCATGTCAGATAAATCACACTTAATCGATCTCGATGGTGTCGCCGGGTGTGATTGCCACCCTCGCAATCTTGTGCACTCGCATTTCGTTTTCATCCGATGTGTTCAGTACAGTGGAACTGTTCGTTTCATTATTAGCAACAGGTGCTATTTCAGACTCCGCAGAAAGACAAAAATACACGTTTAACATAACCGAGATCAACGCAACCAGAATCACAACAACCGATATGATCTTCCATCGATTCCCATTATGCTCAGTATCTGGCGTAGATGTCATACATCCCCTCATCCAGCCGGAGTGCAAACGTGCCATCGTAACTGGTTGTTGTCCGGTACACCGCAGTCTCGTTATCATCATCAAAGACGCCATCGTCATCCTCATCGAAATAACAGACCTCAGTCTCGTAATCTTGTGTCTCGTTGGTGTACGGATCATCAAATATCGTGAGTGTTCTTGTTGGATCACCGGTCTCTGTAACGTTCATCCATAGATTGTAATCCGGGTCGCAACTTGTCGGCACCGCATACACCCAGATAGCCTCTGCTTCCCTGTATCCAGCGACCCGGTCAAACCGATCGTTGATCGCAAACCTGAGCGTCCCGAAGACTGCGCCGTACGTATCATCATAAATGTAGTGGATGCCCATGTCAGTGAGCTCTCCCACTGCAATCGGGACCTCGTCCAGCTTCGGCACTCTCTGTCCGCGCTCAAGGATGAGGAGTGCGGTGCTTGGAACCATGCCCTGCTCACTGATCTCCCGGATCTGCGCATAATTATCACTGGTATTCAGATAGTCAGTCACATGACGTCTGTCGATTGTGATGCTCTTTGTGGCGTCTTCATACACATCATCCCACGTCTCGGTGTTGAACCTGAGTTCATCGCCGCCCACAGTCCCGTCTGTGACAAACGTTGTAAGCGTAGCCTGCCGGACCTCTGCAAGATCGATCACGCCTGTGAAGGATATCTTTGTTGTTGCATCTTCAGGAGTTACATCATAATCAGCGTCATCATCGTCAAACGAATGGATGATGTCGCAGCCCTCGTTTATCCAGTACTCGATCTCGGGTTCCTTTAAATCCTCATAGACTACCAGAAGGTTTGCCCCATAGATGGCAAACTTTGCATAACCCTCACCGGTGTTCCGCACAATGGTTGTGTAATTGACCCTGCTGCCGTTTCCGTCTTTGATATAATCGGTCACGTTGTAACAGTACGTGCCGCTTGGATAGTTGTACGGATCGTAGCCCTTTTTATCGGTGTATTTATCATCTGCCGAGATATCCACGTTCTCACCGAAGGTGACATTCATCCGGGCGTCCTTGCCCTCAGACCCGTCTGTTCCCCAGGTCCAGTACACATACAGCCGTGCATTTCTGACGGTTGCATTGTAGGGCAGCGTCAGATTATACCCAACCACATACCCGCACTCGTCATCACCACTTAATCTATTCAGCGTGCCGGGGTCCGCGTAGCTGCTGTTTCCAAGAGTGTATATGATACTGCCGTTGATGGTTCCATGCTCAAACGTCTCAATCGAGTCATCACCATAGTACCCCATCGACTCGCCCACAGTAACAGCGGTGGCTGCCTCGTTGTTTTCCTCGTCTGCTTCGTCGATTGCGTCGGTGGCATCCACCATCGCACGTAATGTGTACTTGATCGTCTCATCAGGGTTCCAGGTGAATTGCACAGTCTCGCTCTCGCCTGCGCCAAGATCAGGAATGCGGATTGATCCGAGGAGGATGCTTCCCACAGACAACTCGAGATTGAACGCGTCCTTAACATCGTAATCGGTCGGGTTTTGCACAACGACCTTGATTGTGTTATCGTCCTCTGCAAAGACCCGGTCAGGCACGTTGATCTCGGTGATTGTCAGATCCGGTTTGTTTGATGGGGGTGGTGTTGGTGTGGGCGTTACTGATCCGCTGTCTTTCAGCGTGAGCACCGCAATGAACGGATGAACAGCTGTTTCATCACCTCTTTTGAATAACAGGGTATTTCCTGCCGGATCAAAGTGATCTGAGACATCAAAGGTCTTGATATCATAATTGTAACTGGAATCTCCCATGCTGTCAGCCACATCGTTGCCCCCGATCTGATTGTCGTTTATGTATAGGTAATCCTTCTCGCCGGGGCTCCCGCACAGATACGCAACCGTGAGACTAACATCCGAATTTGCGGATGTTGCAGCAGCGAAGGAGGTGGTGCATTCGTCATGTGAGTTCTTGCCGTTTAAGTTCTCGTGTCCGTCGTTTAGCCAGTACTCAACCTCTGGCGCACCCTCGCTCTCGTAGACTGCGGCAAGCGTGACTCCGTAGACTCTGCCATCGATCGTGCCGGATGTTGTAACCACCGCGGCGTTGCTCCCCTCCTGCAGATATGATACTGGCAAATCATACGTCACAAGGTACACTCCAAAGCCCGTGCACATCACATTTGGGTTGGTGTCTGCCTTGCCTCCAAGGTTCAGCGTCCCGAGCGTCTCCCCATTGACCTTGGTCTCGACTGTTCCGGTGTAATCCGGGTTTCCACCCCAGATTCCAACGTACAGGCGGGCGTAGACCACGTTTGCAGGCACGCTGCTAAAACTCTGGGTGTATGGCATCTCATCAACGCAACCGTGCCCGCCATCCACATATATCCCGCCTGAAACGGTCTCGTGTTTTACAGCAATGATCGGCGTGCCATCTACCTCATAGGTCGCTTCCGCATGCGGGAGGATTGCTATCAGGAGCACGCACAACAGCATATATTTATATTTAAGTTTCATAGTTTTTTCACCACAATAGTTGATAGGATAATTGTTATGATTGTAAATAGTGATTCAAATCCCGGCGTCGATTCCAGTGGCAACCCCGGCATTGATTCCGCAGACTCTGAAGATGATGCCGGAACCATCTCGTTATGTTCCACGATCAGCACTGCACCGACCGGCTGTAAGTACCCGTCTATCTGCCGATTGTATGTCATGCTGTTCTGCGGCTGGATATACCTGGTAACATCCCATGAGTCAAGATCAAAGCAGAGATCCCTCCACACATACGCCCCATTCCCGATGCACCCGCCATCCGCAGCATCCACCGCAATCAGATGATCGTTGAATGAGAGTGTGTCGTTCACATCCTCGTTTCCTGAGAGATACATTGTGTGGAGTGTGGCAGACTTGATATCATCGAAACTTCCGAACATCCTCTCAAAGGAGACCGTCTCACTGTCGTGCTCGGTCCGGTAATTCAGGTTTATATTTCCCTCGCAAACCCAGTATTCCTTACTGGTTTCGGCAGAATCACTGTAAACTGCAACGAGCGCGGCTCCCTTGACCCTGCCATCGATCTTGCCACCTGTCCCGATTGTTACAGTGTTGTCATTGCCGCCGCCGGCATATTTTGCCACATCATAATGTATCCAGTATTCGCCGTTTCCGGAGCAGTACACATCCGGATTGGTGTCGTTTAACCCGGCAAGAGAGATCGTTCCGAGATCGTGCCCGTTGAACACCACCGAAACCCAGCCAGTCGCTTCCTTTGTGCCGCCCTTCACACCCACATAGAGATACGTGAAGAGAAGATCGGGAGGAACGTCTTCAAAGACCTCCGTGTATGGTGAGGTGCCCACCCCATGCCCGCCATCAACATAGACGCCCCCCACAACGGCGTCATGCCGGATCGTATCAAGGTTGAATCCGTCAGAGGCGTATTGTGCGGATGCAACAGGCAGGACGAATAACATGAGCGTTGCTGCCAGCACGTATCCGGTTTTGTTGACATGATAACATGCAACCTCTTGAACGATATTCCAGTTCATGTTCGTCTTCTTAATGCAATGAGCGATACGGTGATTATGAGAATTGTAAGGAGCGATTCAAACCCCGGTGTCGATTCTGATGGTGATGATGATGATGACGATCCGTAAGAAACCACAAGAAACGCGTTGCTCGGAGCCATGAAGTCACCATCATCCATGATCTGCACCGTGTTATCGCGGGCTACCAGATGCGCCACCACATCGCGCTCATCAATCGCAAGATCCGGATACGGATCGCCTGTGTACACACCGCGATACGTCTCCTCATTGAATGTCAGGGTGTTTTCACCCTTATCCCCTGAAGCAACAACGGTTGTGAGGATCGCTTTCGTTGCGTCCGCCACATCACCTTCAAAGACCATTTCCGTAGTTGCCGCCTCCGCGGTTATGCCAACCTCCTCATTTGCATAGATGACGTCACATCCTTCTTTGACCCAGTACCGGGTCTCATCCCCGTTTGGATCGTTGTAAATAACCAGAAGCCCGACTCCGTTCATGCTGAACTTTTTAAAGTCGGTGGCTGTATTTTCAACAACTGCCGTGTACGCTCCACCGGATTCAACCTGATCGGTAACATCGTAGCAGTATGTTCCAGCCGGATAATCATAAGGCGGTGTTCCCTTGCGATCCGTGAATGCCTTGTCCGGATTTATCACATCCCCCCCGAATCTGACCAGCATATCCGGATACGCGCCATCACTCCCGACATAACTCCATGTCCAGTACGCATACAGCCGTGCGAACTCAACTGTCGCCCCCTCCGGGAGTTCAATCGGAAGATTAACGGTGTACGTTGCGTTTGGATGTAGCCTACCAGAGTACTTGCTGTCCCCGATAGTGTAGGCGAGGTCTCCTCTGAGGGTTCCGTGCCTGTATGTGTGAAGTGGACTTTCGCCGGCATAGCTCTCTCCAGCATTCTGCTCGCTCTGCCCGTACCCGTCGACAGCATCCACTACCGCTATGGCGGGTATGAAGAATAATATAAGCACTGCTATTATAATATGTCTCATGATATCAGTCACCGATATGTAGTATTACTAAGTTGTATATATGAGCACGTGAACCTTGTGACATATAAACATATCCACACACTCGCAAACCCCACATCCCCAAAAGAAATTTGCCACATATACAGTAAGGTTCGCCACAGGTGTTTAGCTGAGGTAAAAAAACCACGAAATTTCGAAATTAACACGCGAAAACAGCAGTACACAGGAAGGACTACCACAAACCAACAGGCAATGCCAAGCACACCTCGCTTCGATAGTACTCATTCCACCCCGGAGATTCTCGGGCGAGACACGCGAACCCTGCATCGGACACGCATCACCAGAGGCTGCGATCCGGAGTCGCTGCACTGAATGCCACGGATAGGTGAGCGCGGCATGGCAAAAGTGAAATTACTGCGCAGAAGATAATTTAAGATATGTCAGTGACTAAATCATGCAGGAGGCGGAGAAGATGCAAGCACAGACACTGAAGGACGCGATTCGGGTATTCGATCCGAGAAAGACGCTGGATGGGGAAGACCTGAACGAATATCACACCAATAGAATCCCGAACAGAAAAGAGGACCCTGCCATCACAAAACTCAAAACCCAGCTCTTTGGCGCAGATGCGCAGAAGATACTGTTCAGCGGGCACAGGGGCTGCGGCAAGTCAACAGAACTGAATAAACTTGCGCTCGATTTGGAAGAGAGTTGTCAGAATTTACTGATCGTCAAATACAATGTAACCGATGTTCTTGATGTCTTTGATCTTGATTATTCGGATGTGCTCTTCAGTCTGGCGTATCAACTGTATCACAAGGCAGAGACTATTGGTGTTACGATTGATAAAGCGGTTGTAAATGCGATTGAGGAGTTTGTTGGCGATGTAACAAGGGATGTTGAGGAGATCAAGGAGAAGAGAGCGGGTCTTGGCGTGATGTTTCAGAAGTTGTTCGTCGGAAAATATCAGCAAGAGAGATTGACGCGAAAAACGGTCAGGAAACAGCTTAAACCAAGAATCAGCCGGCTGATTGAGCTTATCAACTCAATGGTTGTGCAGATAAAACTCGCAGGATACGATGCGCTGATAATCATCGATGGTATCGACAATTCGCCTCTTGATATCGGAAAAAATTTGTACGGGTTTGGACCGGTGTTGTCCATGCCGGACTGCACCATCCTCTACACCATACCGATAAGCGTTGTCTATTCCAGTGAATTCACGGTAATTCAGCAGAGCTTCGATAAGACGGTTATTCTGCCAAACATCACCGTAACAGATCCGGATGGCACCCAAAATGAAGATGGCGTAAGTATTTTCAGTAGTTTGTCTGAACGGAGAATGCGCCCCGACTTAATAGAGGAAGACGCACTGCGATATGCAATCAGGATGAGCGCGGGCATCACGCGGGAGTTCGTCCGCACCATCAAGGATTCGTGCGTCGAGGCGATCGTGAGGGGTGGAGACCGGATCACCTGTGATGATGTCAAGAGAGCTGTCGCCGATAGAAAAAATGATTTTAAGAGGATGTTATCAAAGAAAACGCAATATGTCGCGCTAAAAGAGGTTCACAATACAAAATCAATCTACATCAATGACGAGGATATCCGGGCGGAGATCCCCGGGCTTCTTCATAACTTGAGCATAGTGGAATACAACGGCGATATCTGGTGGGATGTGCACCCGGTTGTGCTTTCGATTCTGGAAAGTATGGACGACCATGTCAGATAATAAGCAGGAATTACTGAAACTCGAGACAGAGGTATATAACTCGGATGGCGGAATCTATTTTGCAGAGTGTGACACCGCATCAACAAGAGATGCGATAGCGCAACAGTTGAAAAATAGATTTCTAAATAAAAATATAAAAGTAATTAAAATAAATGTCAGGATGAGCGGCGTTGCATCGACGAGAGATGCGATGGTGCGACAGCTGGAAGACATATCTTTGGATAAGGATGTGGGAATAGCTGAACTGAATGTTCTGGCAAACAACCTGACTTACGCTGTAAGCCGATATCCTGGCGATGATGCTGCTTTTTTTGTGTATCTGCCATCTGAAAA
>RXIK01000085.1 GCA_004211975.1 Methanosarcinales archaeon
GAACACTGATTTCACAGATTAACGATATAAATGACTTTTCAGATCGATAGCGCTCAATTTTATCAGTTGTGCTTACACAAGACAACCCCGGGTAACCAGAAAATAATAAAAAGTCTCACAAGTTGCGTAGTAGGAGCTACATTTTCACTTTCACCAAATGCCTATTTTCATTCTATTCCTCACAAAAAAATTTTATGTGTTTCACCATAGTGTTTTCCTCAGATACTAATACCTAATCCGGTAGGTGGCTCTTCAGATCGCTCAGGGTCCCTGCGGCGAAAAACCTCTAAAATCATGATGACAAAAGAGATGTTTGTTCAAATTCACCGAAGGCTGGGATATCCGGGGGCTGATGGTGCCTAGAAAATCTACAACTCACATCCACGCGCCAGCCATAAACGCAACAAGCGCAATGGTCATCGCCTGCTTAAACAATCTTGACGAACCCGCTGCATCGCCCCGGGATAGTCGTAGTATCGCAGCCAGGAAACATATATCGGCAAACCCAACAACGAGCAGGTACCATGATGAGAACCCGGTGAAATATGGCAGTGGGCTTACCAGCACGGCGACCACGCCGACAGCTGATGCGACATGTCCCGCTGACTTTCGCCCTATCCGGATCGGGAGCGTGTTAGCACCCATCGCCATATCGCCGCGGGTGTCTTCGATGTCTTTTGTGATCTCGCGTGCGACTGTTGCAAGCATTGAAAGCCCGAGTAGTCCGGCGGTTCGGGTGATGCCGGAAATCCCGAAGAGCGCGCCCCCGAACAGGAATGTGGAGCCTGTGAGATACCCAACACAGACATTTCCGGTGAGCACGGTGCGTTTCAGACTGCTGGCATAGAGGATGAGTAGCGTCGAGTTGATGACCGCAACGACGAAGCAGATCAAGCCAAGGAAGCCGGATAACACAATCCCGATCCCGAAGAGCACAAGCGAAAAATAGAGTGCAGCATCATTGCTTACGCGTCCTGATGGTATGGGGCGCGTCGGTTTGTTGATTGCGTCAATATCCGCATCAAAAAAATCGTTGATGGAGTTTCCTGCACCAGTGATCAAAAAAACACACGCAAATACAAGTGAGATCCCATAAAATGATATTTCATCAGAAACCGGCACATAAGCGATTCCTGCACCGATGACTGCTGCAAAACCAGCCATTGTGCAGTTTCCTGCACGGAGCAACTCAAAGAAACCCTTGTATTGCATTTGGAAGCTCACCTGTGGACTTCAGAACTTCTAACACCCTTCTGACGTTGGGATTTAGCGTGTTGCCCCGACCTGCAGCATCCGGTCGAGCGCACGTTTTGCACGCTCCTGCACCGCATCCGGTATGGTAACAACATGTTTGAGGTTCTCAAGCGAGCGAACCACATCAGGTAGCGTGACCATCTTCATAGCAGGGCAGATCGTGTAATCGGAGACTGCGTAGAACTTTTTTGTGGGAAATTCTTTTTCTAATCGGTGAATCATCCCTGATTCGGTGCCGATGATGAATTCGTTTGAATGAGATGATCTGGCGTGCCTAACCATGCCCTCGGTGCTCTGCGCACTATCTGCAAGATCGATCACTCCGGGTCGGCATTCGGGATGCACGAGCACCTCTGCGCCCGGGTGCTTTTCCTTTGCATCCAGGATGTCGCGGGGCAGGATCTGGTGGTGGGTTGGGCAGTACCCGTCCCAGGGTATGATTGTTTTCTTGGTGAACCGGGCGGCATATCGTGCAAGGTTCTTGTCGGGCACAAAGATCACTTCATCATAGTCAAGTGATTCCACCACTTCGACAGCGTTTGCCGAGGTGCAGCAGATGTCGCTTTCCGCTTTCACCGGCGCACTTGTGTTCACATAGCAGACCACCCCTGCATCCGGGTGTCTTTGTTTCATTGTGATCAACGCCTCGCGGGTGATCATCGCAGCCATCGGGCACTGTGCGTCCACATCCGGGATTAAAACAGTCTTGTCAGGACTTAAAATGGCTGCGGACTCTGCCATAAAGTCAACGCCGCAGAACAGGATCACGTCAGCATCGGTCAGGGCTGCCTGCTGGCTCAATGCGAACGAATCACCAACAAAGTCGGCAATGTCCTGAATTTCAGGTCGCTGGTAGTTATGAACGATGATAACTGCATTTTTCTCCTGTTTTAACCAGCGAATTTTTTCGAGCATATAACCTGCTTTTTGACGTGCATTGTTTATAAAACGACTTGGAGGACACCCCGGGTTCCTGTGTTCATTGTGCCGACGGGGGCGGACCTCCTGTCAGGCACATATGCAAAGTTGCTGCTAAACAAAACCCACTCACAATCTATTTTCCCACTTTGCAAGTTCCAGCACCTCTGAAAGGGATTTGCCCCGCTCGATCTCGGCTCTTATCCGAAGCTCAGTGTTGTAAACCTCTTTCGCTCTCCTCGCAATCTCATACGCTCTTTCCCTTGGGATCACAACCACCCCACTATCATCACCAACAATATAATCGCCTTCCCGCACAATCTGCCCCCCACACCTTATCTCCACACCGATCTCACCGTATCCTTTTGGTTCACCGGCGTTCGGCACAATCGCACGCGCAAAAACCGGGTAATTAAACTTCCGTATCTCATCCACATCCCTCACCGCGCCATCAATCACGACGCCACCCACTTTTCGGTTCATGCAGCTGAGCGTAGCAAGTTCACCCCATGGCGCAATATCCGCGCGTCCATTGTTAATCACAATAATGTCACCCTCGCAAGCCCGGTCGATCGCCTCGATTGGCTTTGCCCAGTCCCCGGGAAGCGTTTGCACTGTGATCGCTCGCCCCACGGTCTTTAGACCTGGGCATATAGATATTATCCCGTTCATCGCACCTTTGCGATGCATTGCATCAGAGATGTTCGGTGTTGATACCTGCGAGAGCAGTTCAATCGTTCTTTTGTCTGTTGTCTCTTTTCGAACTGGCTCTGATGACGCGGTTTGGTGATCGATTGCGTCGCGGACCCTGGCAGCTGCTGCTGCGGCATTGTCAGAACGCGTGATTGCTCCGCCAACAATGATAATGTCAGCACCGATCGATGCTGCGCGTGAGGCAGTCTCCGGGTCAAGCCCCCCCGCAACCGCAACCCCGATTTCCACGGCATCCACCACTTCCTGAAGAGTGTTCAGCGCGTCTGCACCCTTCATCTGCTGATCGATCCCTGCATGGACACATATCCAGTCGATTCCTTGCGCTTCGAGTTCTTTTGCCCGGCTGGCAGGATTGTTCACAGACAGGAGGTCAGCCATCAGCACAACACCATATTTTCTTGCTGACCTGACCGCATCCCTAATTGTTGAATCATCGGCACTGCCAAGGATCGCAACGACGTCAGCACCCGATTTTGCAGCCATCTCGACCTCGATTGCTCCGGTGTCCATTGTCTTCATGTCAGCAACAATGCTATGATCCGGAAACGCGTTTTTGATGGCACGTACCGCCGCCATACCATCACTCTTGATGAGCGGCGTCCCAACTTCGATTAAATTGATGTATTCAAGGGTTTCTCTCGCGATGTCTATTGCACGGTTGGTTTCCAGCAGATCAAGTGCGAGCTGGAGTTTTTTGCGAGACATGTGTTTCTTTTGGGTGTGAGGGGGATAAAGCATACCCTAAATGCACCAGTATATTTGAGTTGTGCTTCACACCGCCACAACCCCGAGCTTTTTCAAACCACTGAAACCATACTATAAGCAAAGAGTTGAGTTTTTGTCTGCAATGTTATCTGTCTGGTTCGGACAGTCAATCCGACACCCCAGCACACTCACAGACTAATAATTAGCTCTCCCTCGCTCTGATACTCGATAAATAGCTCTGCAACGACATGTGACTCGATCATCTCGATTTCAGGGATCAGCTCAGATGCCTCCATCCCGATAATATCAGCAGCAAGCTGGCAGCACTTGAACTCCACCCCAAGCTCGATGCATTCCTCAATTTTCGCGTCATAGATGGGTGCGCCGCGGTGTTTCCCAGCTTTTCCGAGAATAACTCCCATAGGCCCCCATAAGATCACTATGACCTCAAGCCCCTTCTTCCGGTAGTATTTTGCAAAACGCAGTGTCTCAAGCGGGCTTGTACTCTCATAAACCATGTTCTTCAAAAGTAACAGAACTCGTTTAACTTCTGCCATCGCCATTCTTTTCCTTTATCGCGGCGTGTGCTGCCGCGAGTATCGCTGCAGTCACTCTGAATGGTGAGCAACTGACATAATCAAGCCCGGTGCGGTGGCAAAACTCGACTGACGCGGGATTTCCACCGTGTTCGCCACATATCCCAATCTTAAGATCTGGTTTTGTGCTGCGCCCCTTTAGGACCCCTATCTCAACCAGTTTACCGACTCCGCCCTGGTCAATTGTCACGAACGGATCTGACTCGAGAATACCGCTCTCCAGGTACAACGGCAAAAACTTCCCGATATCATCCCTTGAAAATCCGAATGTCATCTGGGTCAGGTCGTTTGTTCCGAAACTGAAGAATTCCGCCTCTTCTGCAATCTCATCAGCGGTAACCGCAGCTCTCGGGATCTCGATCATTGTCCCGAACAGATACTCAATCTCTGTGCCATAACGTTTCATCACTTCCTCTGCAGTCTTGATGAGTCGTTTCTTTGTGAATTTAAGCTCGTTTACGTGCCCGACGAGCGGGATCATAACCTCTGGAATGACTCTGTGCCCGTCTCTGGCAAGTTCAGCCGCCGCTTCAAAGATCGCCTGCACCTGCATCTCATAGATCTCGGGGTGCGTGATTCCGAGCCTGCATCCCCGGTGTCCGAGCATTGGATTGGTCTCATGCAGGCTCTGTATGATGTTTTTTAACTCATCCACCCCGATATTCATGGATGTGGCGGTCTCTTTGACCGCGTCCTCGGTCTTTGGGAGAAACTCGTGAAGCGGCGGGTCAAGCAGCCGTATTGTGACCGGCAGATCTTTCATGACCTTGAATATCCTGGTGAAATCCTCTTTTTGCATTGGCCTGAGTTTTTCGAGGTAGTTCTTTCTTGATTCCTCATTTTCTGCAAGTATCATCTGCTGCACGATTGGAAGCCGGTCCACACCAAAGAACATGTGCTCGGTCCTGCAGAGACCGATGCCTTCTGCGCCAAAGTCTCTTGCGACCTGACTATCATACACCGTGTCCGCATTCGTGCGAACACCAAGTTTTTTTGCATCTGTCGCCCAGCCCATAACCGTCTTAAAGTCGCCAGTCATCTCAGGGTCGATTAAGTCTGTTTTGCCAAGAATAACTTCTCCGGTGTCTCCACTCACATTCAGCGTGATATAGTCACCCTCATTCACTACTATATCTCCCGCTGTGAAGCGGTTTGCCGTTATGTCAACGTTGATGTCGTTACATCCTACAATGCAGCACCTGCCCATGCCCCGTCCAACGATTGCAGCATGGCTCGTCATCCCGCCGCGTGCAGTAAGTATCCCCTGTGAAGCGTGCATCCCGCCAACATCATCAGGTGATGTCTCAAGACGCACCAGAACTACGTTTTCACCTCGTTCCGCACATTGCAGCGCTCTTTGGGATGAGAAGATCGCTCTTCCGACCGCGGCACCGGGCGATGCTGGTAAGCCATTTGCGATCACGTTCACCGCTGCCTCCGGGTCAACCCTCTTGTGGAGGAGCTGGTCAACCCGATTTGGGTTGACGCGGAGAACCGCTGTATCCCGGTCAATTAAGCCCTCGTCCACAAAATCCACGACGATCTTCACTCCTGCCTGGATGGTTCGCTTAGCTCCCCTTGTCTGGAGGATGTAGAGCTTGCCCGATTCGATTGTGAACTCTACGTCCTGAACCTCGCGGTAGTGCTTCTCAAGCCGGTCGCGCACGGCTTCAAGCTCCTCATAGATCTTGGGTATTTCATTCTTTAATTGACTAAATGTGTGGGGTGTCCTGATACCTGCAACAACGTCTTCTCCTTGAGCGTTCATCAGGTATTCGCCATAGAACTTGTTTGCTCCTGTTGCAACATCTCTTGTGAAGCAGACGCCGGTTCCTGAATCATTCCCCCTGTTTCCAAAGACCATCGTCTGGACATTCACCGCGGTACCAAGGTCATGTGAGATATTATTAAGATTTCTGTATGTTATTGCCCGGTTTGTGTTCCATGATCCGAACACGGCATTGATCGTCATTTTTAACTGCTCTCGTGGGGCGGTAGGGAATTCTATGCCAGTGTCCGTTAGTATTAGCTCCTTGTATTTTGATACAAGGTCTTTAAGGTCATTTGAATCGAGATCTGTGTCAAGTTCTGTGTTTCGGTGTTTCTTCTTTGTTTCGAGGATTTGCTCGAACTTGCTGTGTTCCATACCTAAAACAACGTTTCCGAACATCTGCACGAACCTTCGATACGAATCGTAAACGAACCGCTCATTCCCGGTCTCTTTTATGATTGCTGCCGCGCTTTTGTCGTTCAGACCGATGTTCAGCACGGTATCCATCATTCCAGGCATTGAGAAGACTGCACCAGAACGTACTGACAGAAGCAGCGGATTTTTTGCGTCACCGAACCCCTTTTCTGTAATTAGCTCCAGACGAGCGAGATTTTTAGCGATCTCGTCGTATAGACCATCTGGATACGCGCCATCGTTTGCGTAGTAGTATTTGCAGGCTTCTGTGGAGATTGTGAACCCTGGCGGCACCCTAATGCCAATATTCGTCATCTCTGCAAGATTTGCGCCTTTTCCCCCAAGGAGATTCTTCATCGCTACACTGCCATCGGCTCCCCCGTCGCCAAAGAAATAGACGTATTTTTTTGGTGCGTTATCCATGTTACTTCCGTCCTCTAAACTCTAAATCCATATTGGATTTGAGTTGTGCATTCCGCTTTACATTTTCACATGTTAAATGTTTGTGCTTTTGGCGGTGTGGCACCAACTCGGTGGCTTTGCTTTAGCCGTTTTTTTAATGGTCAAAACCTAGTGTCTCCTATCGCCAGAGAATCTGATGGCAAGTTATATCACAGTTATATTACCGATCACGACGCTTGTGAAAGCCCAACAGCTAATCGCGGGCAGGGACACCGGTGGATAAAAAGCCAGACTCATATGAAATCTGCCCGTGTGTGCATGTGTGTGCATGTGTGTGTGTGTGTGTTGTGTGGTGGTCATAACCCCATTATGATGCGCTTCATCATGGGTGGCGCGATAACAAATATATACTAAAACAGTATATCAACAACAGATGACCGACTCGAACAAATACGATCTTGATTATAAAAGGCTTGGTCTTATGGCTGGGCTGGAGATTCATCAGCAACTCGATACTTCTTGCAAGCTCTTCTGCAACTGCCCGACGATGCTTCGCGATACGCGCGAATCAACTTACGAGTTTTTCAGATACCTGCGACCGACCAGAAGCGAGATGGGGGAGACTGATCAGGCTGCTCTTGATGAGGCAAAGGTCATCCGTAAATTTATATATAAAGCATATCCGAGCACCTGTCTGGTCGAGAACGATGAAGAGCCGCCTCGCGAGTTAAATGATGAAGCAATCAACATCACACTCACAACCGCCAAACTTCTGAATATGCAACCTGTTGACGAGATTCATATCATGCGCAAACTCGTGATTGACGGCTCAAACACATCCGGATTCCAGCGCACATCACTCGTTGCAACCGGCGGGCACTTTGAGACCTCGCACGGCAGGGTTGGCGTGGATGTGCTCTGTCTCGAGGAAGAGGCTTGCCAGCGGGTTGAGGAGCAGGAAGGCGCTGTCATATTCTCGCTCGACCGCCTTGGCATCCCATTAGTCGAGATCGGCACCGCTCCGGACATTATCTCGCCAGCACACGCAAGAGAGACCGCCGAGCACATTGGCATGATCCTGCGCTCAACCGGGTGTGTAAAGCGGGGAATAGGCACGATCAGGCAGGACGTCAACATATCGATTGCAGACGGCGCAAGAGTAGAGGTTAAGGGCGTGCAGGAGCTTGACCTGATAGAAACGATCGTGGAACAGGAGGCGTTTCGACAGGTCAGGCTGCTTGAAATCAGAGACGAACTACGCGGGCGCGGAGCATCGGTCGGCGCAGTCACGGACGTAACACATGTTTTTAAGGGCACAAAGTCTGCGGTTGTTAAGAAAAAGATGGGGTGTGTGCTTGCCCTTCGTCTCTGTGGATTTGCAGGCATGGCGGGCGCTGAAATTCAGCCGGACCGCCGCCTTGGATCCGAGTTCTCAGACCGGGCAAAGAAAGCAGGAGTCGGAGGCATATTCCACACCGACGAACTACCCGGCTACGGGATCACCGAGACCGAGGTTAAGACCTTGCGAACCAGTGTCGGTGCAGAGGCTGGCGATTGCGTGGTCATTGTCGCTGATGCACACGACCGAGCAGTAAATGCGCTGCAGGAAGTCATGCTACGGGCAGAGCAGGCGCTCACCGGTGTGCCAGAGGAGACGCGAAAGATGCTGCCAGCCGGCACCACCACATTCCTGCGACCGCTCCCCGGCGCTGCGCGGATGTATCCTGAAACCGATGTGCCCCCGGTGTCAATCAACGGCAGAATAGACAAAATAACCACCCCCGAACTGTTATCCGAGAGAAAGGATCGTTATGCCATGGAATACAGCCTCTCAAACGATCTGGCTCGGCAGATCGTATATTCAAGGAGTCTGGCGCTCTTTGACGCCATCATGGATTCGGTGCGCGTGGATGGTTCTCTGGTGGTGCGAACCCTGACTGCAACCCTGACCGAACTTAAAAAAGAAGACATCCCAATCGAACAATTACAAAACAATAATTTTTTGGAGCTGTTTAGCTTGATAGCAGATGGTAAAATTGCGAAAGAAGGTGTCATCGACATATTACGCCTGCTTGCAGAGCATCCGGATCGTTCGGCAGAAGACGCGGCAGCAAGCATAGGTCTTGCCTGCGTGGATGAGAAACAGACCGAGAACGTGGTTATAAAGGTGGTTGCAGAGCGGCGTGAGCTCGTGCGCGAGCGGGGGATGGGCGCGCTAGGTCCACTGATGGGCGTGGTGATGCAGGAACTGCGTGGCAAGGCGGACGGCAAGTTAATCAGCAAGATACTCACAGAAAAGATCAAGGAGTTATTATGATCAACGTGAACAGATACCGGTGCGGATACTGCGGCGCATGTGTCTCGGTCTGCCCAACCTGCGCAATCGAACTCGTGGAGACATGGATCGAGGTCACGGACGACTGCACCGAATGCGGGGCGTGTGTAAGCGTATGTCCAATCGGAGCAATCGAGGTGCCACAATGATTACTAAAACTGATAAATACGACGTTATCGTTGTTGGCGCAGGACCTGCAGGATCAATTGCTGCGAAGACCGCTGCTGCACGCGGGTGCAACGTGTTAATGGTTGAAAAGCGGCAGGAAATCGGAGATCCGGTCCGGTGTGCGGAGGGCGTTGCAAAACCACAGCTTAAAGAGCACATACAACCGGATGAACGATGGATCGCAGCAGAGGTCAAAGGTTCACGAATATATGCCCCCGACGGAACCTGTGTTGAGCTATCTGAAGATGTTTCAGGCGCAGAGGTCGGATACACGATTGAACGCAAGCTATTTGACCGCGCGCTTGCCCGCGAGGCAGCACTCGCCGGAGCAGAGATACACGTCAAGACCCGGGCAACAGGAGTAATCCTGGAGGGTGGATATGTCAAAGGTATCACAGCCACACACCTTGGTGAGAAGTTCGAGGTTCGCGCAAATATCGTGATCGGCGCAGACGGCGTCGAATCCAAGGTCGGGCGATGGGCAGGCATCGACACCACACTTCAGCCAGCAGACCTTGAGACCGGCGCACAGTTTCTTATGGCAGATATTGACGTCAACCCGGATTACTGTGAATTCCACCTTGGAAACACGATAGCACCATCCGGGTACCTGTGGGTCTTTCCAAAGGGAAACCGGTCTGCAAACGTCGGGCTTGCGATTAGCGGCGAGGTATGCGGACAGGGAAAACGCCCGATCGATATGTTACGGGATTTCATCGAAGAACGATATCCAAACGGCAAGATCATTGAAATCGTGGTCGGCGGCGTGCCAGCATCCGGACCGCTCGAAGAGATGGTTACAGACGGCTTGATGCTGGTCGGCGATGCAGCCCACCAGTCAGATCCACTCACCGGCGGCGGGATTGTTAACGCGATGGACGCCGGGAAACTTGCCGGAGAGGTCGCCACACAAGCGATTTCAGAAGGAAACGTCTCAAAAGCGAGACTGAAAGAATACGAAACCACCTGGAAATCACGACACGGCAAACGACTGAAAAGATCACTTTCCGTGAAAAACCATTTTGTGCCGATGACCGACAGCGAGCTGAACAAAATCGTGCACTCTGTTGATGGCGTCGATCTAAGTAAGATGAGCCTGTTTGAAATGCTAGGAACACTTATTCGCAAAAACCCGAAAATGCTCTTCAGTCTGCGGAAACTGTTTATATAATCGAGAGATATCCTGCTACACCCGCAGCCCCCGAACCAGCGCAACAAAGAGCCCGCCAATTACAATATCCGCAGTCGACCCCGGGTTCACCTTTTCACGGATCAACTCCCGGTCAAACTCATGGACTCCGGGTTTTATCGAACTTAGATCCCTGTTACCCGCAATAATCATTGACGCGTGCTTGCTAACCTCAATTGACTTCCTTCGCCCAAACTTCGTCCGGATAAACGTGTCAGGGGTCTCTGCAAGCATCTGCAAAAACGTGCACACAATGGCATCATTAACACTCATCTTACCTGCTTTCTCAGCGATCCGATCTGCACACTCAAATGTCCGCATAAACCCGTTCACCCATTCGTTTGCGATCAGATCATGATCAACAGAGAGTTCCATCAGATCAAAGAGTCTGATATCTTCTTTCAGGATTCGGTCAACGGATTCCGAGTCTTCAAGGTCAACCTCTGTAACTGCGTCCACACGAACGCCCGCAACCGAAAACGCACGGTAAAATTCGGCAGCATCCTCTGCGGTGGTACCAAAAACAATCTTGGAAACACGCCTGCCGCTTCCGGCAGCCATCAGCAACGGAATCAGCAAAACAAACGCGCCGAAATGCGTGTTTCCCCCGCGCTGCCACCTTGACGATTCCTTTGCTGCCGCATGTATCAGCGAGCCGACGCCACTTCCAGCTCTTGCCGCATCCTCAAGTGCGGGATACGTCCCGATTGCGGACGCGAGGAAGTGCTCGAAGATCGTGTCAGGGTAATCGTGATCACGATCTACGTTACCCGGTTTTGGGGATGCGGAGACCTCGAGAACCATCGCGAGTTGTGCGCAGCGCGCAAGGTAGGATGGATCAAAAGCCCCATCGAACGATCCTGTCC
>RXIK01000086.1 GCA_004211975.1 Methanosarcinales archaeon
ACATTCGTGCGATTCGTTCATTCGTGCCATTCGTGATCCTTTATGCCAATTTTATCACGAATTTCACGAATGTGCCGAATGCCACGAATTTCAACAGGTTATTTTCTGGCAAGCCCTAAGTGTCTTGTGGATGGGTTGTGGTGGCGTGATATTGTGCGTAGGGATCATGAATTGCACGAATGATGAAGCGGAATCGATCCATGTTATTCATCCAAACATGCTAATTCATGATGAAAACTGACATAACCAGATAGAATTCCCGGTAAACACGTGGAACTAAAGTGTAGCGATCCCGGATGAATGAGCAAGCTCTTTATAAGTGTTGGTCGCTGCAACGCGAGATACCAAAGACCCCGCAAAATTACTATCTGGGCTATCCCGAGTGTTTAATCATAACAGTCCGAACGCGGACAGTGCATCGTGCAGTTTCTGCTCGTTTTCTGCATCCATCGGCGCAAGCGGAAGTCGCATGGGTCCGCCAGACAGACCAAGCATACTTGCAGCGGTCTTCACCGGGATTGGGTTTGTCTCAATGAACATCGCTCGCACGAGTGGTGCAAGCTTGTAGTGGTGGCGCCTTGCCTCATCATAATCGCTGCGTAGTATTGCATCTGCGAGGGCTACGGTTTGCGCAGGAGCGATGTTTGCCACAACTGAGATCACGCCCGCCCCGCCAAGTGACATGAGCGGTAGTGTTAGGGCATCGTCGCCGGATATCACCATAAAGTCCATGTCCTGGGTTAGTTCGATGACGCGCGACACCTGCTCCAGATCGCCGCTTGCCTCTTTGACACCAATGACACCGGGGATGGTTGCGAGCTTCGCGATCAACTCAGGTTCAAGGTTGATGCCGGTTCTGGACTGGATGTTGTATAATATCA
The DNA here is from genome assembly GCA_004211975.1 of Methanosarcinales archaeon. Classification (GTDB taxonomy): domain Archaea; phylum Halobacteriota; class Methanosarcinia; order Methanosarcinales; family Methanogasteraceae; genus Methanogaster_D. The sequence goes on from RXIK01000086.1 coordinate 882, forward strand.
GTGGCATGTCAGCGGCGCTTGCAATCGCCTCAAAATGGGCGATGATCCCGTTTTCGTTTGGCTTGTTATAATATGGTGTGATCAGCAGTGCGGCATCGGCGCCAGCGTCTGCTGCGTAGCATGTGAACCGAACCGCATCCTCCGTATTGTTTGAACCGGTTCCTGCGATTACAGGGACGTTTGAAGCATCAATTGCGATGTCGATCAGTTGTTCATGTTCTTCAGATGTTAGCGTGGCTGATTCTCCGGTGGTGCCGCATGGAACGATGCCAGAAACCCCGTGTTCAACCACATATTCAATATTTTCTCTAAAGCCGGTCTCATCAATCCTGCGTTCGTGTGTGAATGGTGTTATGAGCGCCGGCATAACGCCTTTAATATTCATGAGTATCACCTTATAATGGTTTTTCACGCTGCGCAATCACGCTTAGGCGTGTGATGTAACCTGCAACTCGGTTTCGGATAGTCCTGCTGGTGATATCGGTGTGTTTTGTGACTTGCACCTTGTTGTTCTCGAAATCAACTCCGAATGCGTAACCTCGCTGCGCAACCAGTTCTTTTGCGATTTTTTTGATGTATGTCGGTCGAATATTTCCCATGTGTAATGGAATGTGGCGGTCTGGCATATAAATATTGCTGCGATGACTGGCATCAGGGCAAATAGCCCCCTCGATTGTGCGGATGCTCTCCGATGATAAACCTCCACACCACCACACCACCACATTATTTATACTCATGATCATGGGTACACGCCGATGCTCTGGTACGATCCGAATGAGGATGGTGCTACAAACTCAACTAGTGTGTTTGCGCCACCTTCCGGCACTATGTTAATTGAGACCATTGTTCTGGTATCAATGGTCAGGGCGGCCTCGCCAACCCTTGGATCGGTGTTCTTGAGACTGGCGAGAGTTGTTTCGTCCGTGCACGTGTTGCTTGGCGCGGTCAGCAGAATGATTTTGATCAGATCGCCCGTGGTCATAACCGGATTGCCCGGACTAAATGAATCATCAGCGTCCCGCACCATTTCCGCAACAAAGAACATGTCTGCGCACACGAAATACTTACCGGTGTAATCGCCTGTGGTAGCCCGGGTTGCGTTGTATCCGAGATGGACTGTGCCCGCGCTGGTCTTGTTCACATAATCGGCGTTGGCGCCAACTGTGGCGTCCGGGTAGGGTACCTGTATCGGTGTTAGACCGTCTGCAACCAGTCTGTAGGTAGTAAGGCGGTTTGAGTCGCTGCTCGAAAAGTTACCGTCGCTCACATTAGTGGTGTTGGCATCGACCGTGCCCTCTATGTACCGGAGGTCATTGGTGGTTGTGCCATCAGTGATGGTGATCACGACCTGATTCAGATCAACAGGCTCTGAGCCGACCTTCAGCGAGCACCGTATATTGAGTCGGTCAAGAGTGTCAGAGAAGGTGTCATCATCGCCGATTGATGCGTTCACGCCGCTGCGCCAGCCTTCAATGGATTCTACGTCGATATTTGAGGAAACTTCCAGTGTGGCTTCTTGTCCAGTGCTAAATGCTTTCTGCTGGAGGACTCCTGAGGTTTCTATCAGTACTGCGGCAGCGACCGCTGCAACCATCACCATTGCAATGAATATGATCAGGGTGCCGATGCCCACCTGCGCACTGCGGTTTTGCGTCAGTCTTTTCGGCACTACCGGGATTGTGGAGATTTTTGAGGCTGGATGTGTGGTAGCTATGCGTGTGGTCAGTGGAAGTGGTCGTCGGTTCATTTAGGCATCCCCTGTTATGATAGATATCAAACCCACATTCATTTTATGTATTAACACAATATAAATATATCTTTGCAAGTGTTGATTCCCGGCAAATTTGTCCGGTTCTTTCTTAACCACCCGGAATAATCAGATGATTTATATGTTGTAAGTTTCAAATTAGGCTCATATAGGTGACTATCATGAGATATGAAATCACGGGAGACAATCTGGAGGTCGTAACCATTCATCTGGAAGGAGGTGAAATGGTGTACGCTGAGGCTGGCGCGATGAACCACATGAGCGCGAGCATGCGGATGGAGGCAAAGATGAAAGGTGGACTGTTCGGAGGTCTTAAGCGGAAGTTCAGTGGAGAATCCCTCTTTCTCACTGAATTCACACCATCCGGCAGCAACAGCTATGTAGCCTTCGCAGGAAACGTTCCGGGGAGGGTTAGACCGATTGAACTGCATGGAAATGTGTTTATGGCGCAGAAAGATGCGTTTCTCTGCGCAGAAAGCGGCGTGGATCTGGATATATCATTCACACAGAAACTCGGAGCCGGATTCTTTGGGGGCGAGGGATTCATCCTTGAGAAGTTCAGCGGAGACGGAACCGTTTTTATACACGCCTGCGGAGACTTCGTTGAGATGGATCTTTCCGACGGTGAGACGGTGTTGGTGGACACAGGCTCAGTTGTGGGCTTTGATGCCACCGTGGGATATGATATTAAACGCGCTGGCGGGATTAAGACATCGCTCTTTGGAGGAGAGGGCATCTTCCTGACAACGCTGACCGGTCCGGGTCACGTTATCTTGCAGTCGATGACGATAGCAAATCTTGCAGCCGCAGTGCGCCCGTTCATGCCAAGCAGGACGTCAGGGCAATAATTGTCATCAGGAGTTTGGGGGACTTTCTTGGAGACTGATAACAAGGCGATACTCGTTATTATTTCCGGAACATGAAAAACGATTTTTTCACAAAAAATCGAGTAAAAACTGCCCTTCGGGCGGGGCTGGCGATATACTTTTTGCAGATGAAAATGGTGCGTAGAGTGGAGACTTTTTAATTTGTTCTGGTCGGTTGAACAACATGATGCCAATCCTGCAAACAGTGGCATGATATGACTTCCGAAATCAGTGAAATCAGCGTTAATCTGTGGCAAATAAAACTTTTAGCCACAGATGAACACTGATTTCACAGATTAACGATATAAATAACTTTTCAGATCGATAACGCTCAATTTTATCAGTTGTGCTTACACAAGACAACCCCGGGTAACCAGAAAATAATAAAAAGTCTCGTAGAGTGACTGGACGTTATAGTGTATATACCATGAAAAATTGCGTCGTTCATTCGTAGCTTTGGCATTCGTGGGATTTGTGAATTCGCGTTGTTCGTGTTAAAATCACTAATTACACGAATTTACACCCCCATAATTTATTTATTACGCTTAAAAATTTGGGTTGTGCGGTATGCGTGGAACGTGCGCCCTTGTTTGTGGACTGTGTCAGTTTCCGGTCCACCGATTGGAACAACCAATAGTCTCTTTTTGCCTTGATGGCTAACAATTCTTTATGTTGATTTGTTATTTTAGATAAGTGTTCACTGACAAAAAGTTTATATATCATCTAAAACAATAGCGAAAAAGCACATGCATACATGCATACATACCAGTGAGACACGTACAATGGAACAATATTCAGCAGACACCGCAACAACATATATATGGAGGGCGCAACCCCTCATCGACTCAGACAGTGTCGGTGTGGTCATACCGCGCAGAGAAACATGAAGGTGAAGCTTCAGTTCCTGGATATCATGTTCCTGCTTGGTTTTGTGTTCAGCACTATGACATACGCTTTAACTATTTATCACCTGCAAAGTGGTGTGTTTTATGAATGCAATCCGTTGCTTCGTTTTTTCGTTGCGATCGGGGATTATGGCGCGGTTCTGTTTTTCAGCATGATATGGGCAACACTTGCCACTGGCTATTATTACATGCGTAAACGCGAGATAACCCCGTTCTGGGCATACATGGCATTCTCATCCGTTTTTTTAGGGTTGTTTAATTTTCTGCATGATCTGATCGTTGTAGCCGCGGTGTAGACATACGATAACTTTTTGGCTGTCCGCGCTAACATACATAGCACGATAACAACACAGGTGCGATTTCCATGAACATAGAAGACACATTAATCATGATCCCAGGTCCGGTCCCGGTCGTGCCACGCATCCTGCGTGCGATGGCAAAGCCAGTCATCAACCACCGTGGCGAAGAGTTCGCGGAACTGTTTGACGAGTGCAGAGCGCTCTTTGCAGATATGTTCCGGACAAAGAACGACATCATGCTACTGAGCGGCTCAGGCACCAGCGGGATGGAGGCTGCGATCGGAAACCTGATTAATTCGGACGAAACAATCGTTACACCGGTGAACGGCAAGTTTGGAGAGCGGTTTCGTGATATTGGCGGGTTATACGGAAACGCTGTTCCGATTGAGTCGGAATGGGGCTATCCGATCGATCTGGACCGCGTGGCAGCCGCACTCGAAGAGGGTGCGGACGCGGTCGCAATGGTGCATAACGAGACCTCAGTCGGGATGCTTAACCCTGCGAAAGAGGTTGGGAAACTGGCACAAAAGCATGACGCACTCTTTATCATGGATGGGATCACCTCAATCGGAGGATCAGAGGTTCTTGTTGATAACTGGGGGGTGGACATAGCAATTCTTGGCTCGCAGAAGTGCATAGGTGCACCTCCAGGGTTTGCAGCGGTTTCGGTGAGCAAGCGCGCATTTGAGAAGATGGAAGATGTGCAAAAGCCACCGTATTATCTGGATCTTAAAGCGCACAAGAAGAGTGCTGGTAAGGGTCAGACGCCGTACACGCCGTCAATCCCGCTCTTCTATGCGGTGCAGGAGGCGCTCCGGATCGCATACGAGGAAGGGATCCCTGCACGGATGCAGAGGCAGGCGACGGGTGCTGCGGCGGTGCGTGCTGCGGCGGATGCGATGGAAATTGAGATGTTTCCACAGCTGGATGAACTGAGCAGGTACTCAGACACAGTTACAGCGATGAAAGTACCATCGGGCATCGCATTTGATCAAATGAAGAAGGAGATGCTTGCTCACAAGATACTGATCGCTGGCGGGCAGGCGCATCTCAAGGGCAACATCTTCAGGATCGGGAGCATGGGCAACTTCGGACCAAAGGACATCCTGATCACGATCCAGATGCTTGAATCGGTTCTTCACCGGCACGGGGTCGTCTCCGATTTCGGGGCAGGAACCGAAGCTGCAGGGTCGGTGCTGGCGGTTTGATAAGGGAAATCGTGCCTGTGAAATGCCGGGTTGCACCAGGGTCCGGTAACAACAACCCGTAGGTTTAGATGAACGAGATCCCCCGGTCATTTGAATCTGCATGTCGTGAGATCCTTGAGCAGATCCTGCATCATGAGATAACCACTGAAAAAGAGCTTAATACTGAGAAGAAGCAGGTTAGCGCCAGATACAAGCTATCAAGCCTGCCAAAGAACGCGGACATCCTTACGGTCTGTTCGGCAGATGAGCGGGCGCTCGCGGTCCCGATACTCCAGCGAAAGCCTGTTCGCACGGTGTCAGGTGTCGCAGTGGTTGCTGTGATGACTTCGCCGTATCCATGTCCTCATGGCGCATGTATTCCGTGTCCGGGCGGTCCTGCATCTGTGTTCAACACGCCGCAGAGCTATATGGGAAGAGAGCCTGCGACCATGCGTGCGATCTCATGCGGCTATGATCCTTACGCTCAGGTTGAAAACCGTCTGCGGCAGCTGCATCAGATCGGGCATCCGGTTGACAAGGCTGAACTGATTGTTATGGGTGGGACGTTTACTGCCCGACCGCCGGAGTACCAGCAGTGGTTTGTTGGGCGGTGTCTTGAGGCTATGAACGATTTCACGGGATTAACAGGCTCCGGCAGGCATGACCGGGCTGATTCTGACCCCGTCCCGGACCCCGGTCCAGCTCCTGATCATGACCTTGACCTTGACCAGGACATTAAAGCTGTTATAGCCATAAACGAGACTGCGCGGGTCAGGAACATTGGAATCACCTTTGAAACCAGACCTGACGCCCTTGCGACTGGTGAAATTAACCGTTTGCTTGAGATGGGTGCAACAAAGGTGGAGATAGGTGTTCAGAGCACTTACGATTCGGTGTTGAAGTTGATCAACCGCGGGCACACCGTGCAGGATGCGATCGATGCCAACACGCGGCTTCGGGACAGCGGGATCAAGGTTGGGTTCCATATAATGATCGGGCTGCCCGGATCAAGTATTGATGATGATCTCCGGATGTTTGAGATGATCTTTGGAGATCCGTCGTTCTGCCCGGATCATCTGAAGATATATCCGACGCTCGTAACTGAGGGGACCGTGCTGCACCAGTGGTGGAAGGACGGCAGCTACAGGTCGCTTGAGAACAATGATGCAGTGGAACTGCTTGCAGGGATCAAGCGCCTGCTGCCAAAATGGGTGCGGTTGCAGCGGATTCAGCGAGATATTCCCGCGCAGCAGATCATAGCCGGCGTCACCAAAGGCAACATTCGCCAGCTTGCAGAGGCGCGGCTGTGGCAGAATGGGGGGTTTTGCAGGTGTATCCGGTGCCACGAGGTCGGTCATGCAACGCTTCGCGGCATAAAGCCAGTACCGAGACCCGGGGCGATCGAGCTGCTTGTTGAGACCTACGAGGCATGTGGCGGCACCGAGCGCTTCATATCGTTTGAGGACGTGGCAATGGGCATTCTGATCGGGTTTTTGCGACTGCGATTCCCGCATTCCCCGCACCGGGCTGAGCTTGCAGGGGCAGCTCTCGTGCGTGAACTGGTGGTGTACGGTGGGATGGTGGGTATTGGCACTTATCCCGGCAAGCAGCAGTGGCAGCACAGGGGTTACGGGAAGAAGCTGCTTGATGCGGCGGAAGAGATCGCATCATCACACGGATTTGAAAAAATAGCGGTCACAAGCGGCATCGGCGTGCGTGAGTACTACCGGAAACAGGGGTATGTGCGGGAGGGTGCATACATGGTAAAAGGTCTTTAGGCGTGTTGGGGTTTTTATGGCATCCGGAGATATCCCCTGAAACATTCCCACACATCGATGCCAAGGTATGTTAGCCATGTGAATATGATGCCTTGAAGCAGCAGCCCCACAAAAAGCGCGGGCAAGGTCTTGTGTAGCGATATGTCGATCAGAGCAGCGCCGACTCCAGTGAAGTATCCACCAAATGTTGGTGTTGCCAGAACAATCCCGATGCTGCCATACTTTGTAGTGTATCCCTCGGTTTTTTCGTGTGCTCTGTTAAGATACCACGAAATACGTTTGAACCTCTTGATCACATCGATAATCCGGTAGAAAAGAAATATCGGTAGCAAATTACCGATGGAGGACACAACGATCACTGTGACGGGGTTGATGCCGCCAACAATCCCCATTGGGACGCCTACCCCGGCTCCGAGTGGGCTTATGCTCACCAGAAAAACATCGATGAGGTCCATGTTGATTCATCTGTTTTCTTTGGCTTTTACTTTTGCCATGGTGTTATGACTTCTTACTTTCGTGTCCGGAGCCACTGCCACCCCGCGGGCATCGCTGGCGTCGCTGCGGCGTGACAAGCTCACACAGAGGGTTTTCTGGGTCTTCAGGGTCTTATGGTCGTTCGGGTTTGTGGAGGCTGCCGAACATACTCATGATATAGGGATTGCAAACCGGAAAATGCTTCCCTTCCGATCTTCTCTGCGCTCCGCCCAGATTCTTCCGCCGTGCATTTCGATGATCTTCTTTGCCGTGGGTAGCCCGAGACCGGTTCCTTTTGATGTGGCGTTCACCTTGTAGAACGGATCAAACACCTTATCAAGAACGCCTTCCGGGACCCCGGTGCCACTATCTGCGATTGATATCAGTAATTCACCATTCTCAGCGTCTGCTGTTATGGCGATGTCATTTTCCAGAGTGCATTTGATCGCGTTGCCAATGATATTTGAAAATGCATGGGTTAGCCGCTGCTGATCGCCATGAATCGTCGGCAGATCCGGTGATATTGTTGTGTGGAGCTTGATTCCTTTGATATCGATCGTTGGCTGCATATATTCAGTCACCTCATTTATAATGTTGTTAAATAAAACATCCTCCTTTTTTAATGGCGTGCTTTTTGTCACAAGGTTGTTAAATTCAACAATATCAATAATCATCCGTGTTATGTGGTTGATCTCTTGATCTATATCATTCAGACTCTCTTTTTGTTCTTTTGTTATCTTGCCAAGATGCCGATCCCTCAACAACTCTATGTTGCCGTCGATCGATGTCAGTGGGATGCGTAGTTCCGCCACGGTTCCGGAGAAAAACTCGGTTTTCTCACTGAACAACTTTTTTATTCTGTTGTTTTCAGCGATCAATTCGTTTGTGCGTTCTGATGTCTGATCTGGTTTTGTTTCTCTCGTTGTGTCCGGGGCGCGGTCTTGTGCGGTGAATCCGGCGAGTGCCACCAGCACCAGCGTAACCAGCCATATCACGAGAATTGATGCTGAATTCAAGCCCCGTCCAGATGCCAGAATGGTGCTTGCGGCGGCAATCGCTATCGTTCCGAACAGTACAAGTATCAACCATGATCGTGGAATTTCATACAATTATTATCACCTTAACATATTTCGTTTTACAGTAACGATTCAATCTAATTATACCTATCGGAGGTCTTGATTCCTGCGTGGTGTGCATGAGCTACGAGTGGCAGCGACACATCGGCAGACGCCCCAATAATCCCCCGGATCGGCGTGTCAGAGGATCATCTTATGCTTTCCCAGATCTTTTTTATCGCGTCCGATACCACCCCATCAGAGAATTCAACAACTGGCATGGCTGCAACCATCGCCTCGGTTACCACGGGATCATAACGGATATTCCCAACAATTGTAACCCCGCGCTCCCGACAAAAACTGGCAATCATCCTGCTGTTCTTTTCATTGATGTCGCACTTGTTGATGCAGACAACTGACGCAACCCCAAAATGTCTTGTTACATCAAGGATTCGCTCAAGGTCATGAAGTCCTGACATTGTGGGTTCGGTGATGACCAGTGCCATGTCCACACCGGTCAGGGACGCAATCACCGGGCAGCCGATGCCGGGCGACCCATCGATCAGGATGAGGTCAGCTCCTGTTTCTTCTGCGACCTGCTGGGAATTATTCCGGACAACGGTTACCAGTTTTCCGGACGCTTCTTCAGCGATATTTAACTGTGCATGTGCCATCATCCCATATTTCGTTTTTGAGATGAACGCATGCCCCGAGACGCGTTCTTCCAGTCGGGCTGCATCCGAATCACACACAAAGACACATACGCCGCAGCCCTCGCAACGTGTTGGGTTGACCACATAACCAGACTTTGCAGGGGATATCGCCTTGAATCTACATGATTCTTCGCATATTCCGCATTCTATGCACTTCTCTTTATCAATTACTGCAACGTTTAAGCCTTTAAACTTCTCACTTTTCACAATCTCCGGGTGAAGCAGCAGATGAAGATCGGGCGCATCCACATCGCAGTCAGCAATAACCAGGTTCTCTGCAAGGGCTGCGAACGATGCGACGAGCGTTGTCTTCCCTGTGCCACCTTTTCCGCTTATAATGGTTATCTGCCTCATGATTCACCTCCTATTTCATCAATCATTTCTGCAAACCGGTTCTTCCACTCAGGGATCGTGTTCACGAAGGGCGTGCCTTCCGAATAATACTCTGCGATCTTCTTATCATAAGGAATCTTTAGTAAGATCGGGATTTTTTCTTCTTTACAGTAGTCGTAGACATCTTGATTTCCGATCCCCGCTTTGTTTATGACCACGCCAGAAGGAATTTTTAGTACTTTTAGCACCTCTACTATCAGTTTCAGGTCGTACAACCCAAATGGTGTTGGCTCGGTCACAAGAATACAGTAATCGCTGTCCGAAATCGCTGCAATCACCGGACATGCAGTTCCCGGGGGCGCATCAATAATAACGGTTTTTTCCGGACTGATCGCCTCTTTTACATGGTCTATCAGGGGTGCTGCCATTATCTCCCCGATATTCAGCAGCCCATACACGAGTTCTATGTTGTCGCCACTTCGCCCCGTCTTGATAACACCGATCTCCCTTGTTTCCTCGCTAATCGCATCTTGCGGGCAGACCATGGAGCATAAACCGCAGCCATGGCAGAGTTCGGAAAAGACCATGACCTGTGTCGGGAGCACAACAATTGCATTATATTCACATGCAGCCGCACACTTTCCACAGTAATCGCATAAATCATGATCGATCACAGGCACAAGTGTGCATGCCGACGTTACATCATTTATCTCTGGTTTGAGGAAGATGTGTGAATTTGGTTCTTCGACATCGCAATCCAGTAACTGCACATTTGAAAGGGACAATGCAAGATTTACAGCTACTGTCGTCTTTCCTGTGCCGCCTTTTCCGCTTGCTATTGATATAATCATTGTATCATCTCTGATTCTGTGGCTTTCCAAAACCTAAATTTCGGAGACTATAAAGGATCTCTCGATTCTTGTTGGTTTGGTGCGTGATGTTCTATTATTGAAGTTGCACCGCCGGAGTTTGTCCTGATGATGCTTATTCTTAGGCTCTCCAGCAAAAGGGTTTACCCCCGGTATGCCTTGAATCCACAGTTTCACTTCCGGGATGCGGGGTGAAACCGTCATCAGGTCCCCTGCCCTCTCCAATATTCCTTGATCTCAACAGTGTATGTCTCGTCGTGGAATATGCTTGTCGCAAGACAAGCGTCCGCGTCGCAAGCCATCCATTCATTCATTCATCCCGCGCCATCAATTACTGAAAAATAGGACTCCAGATCCGTGGATTCATTGATCAGGCTTGTAATACATCAACATACCATAGCCCGGTCGTAGCGTGAATTCCTTGTTTGAATAACTCCAGTGGAGCGTGATATTATGTCGTTTTTCCTCGGGGATGATGACGATATCTGCGCTTGATTGTGAAGGAACGCTGTTT
>RXIK01000087.1 GCA_004211975.1 Methanosarcinales archaeon
CTGTGAGCCTCCGGGTAGCAGTAACTGGGCCATGGCGGGCCCATTGCGGGTGTTAGCATGAAAGTGGCAACACACACTGCACAAAGATTCCTCGCTCTTCAGAACGGGGAGCACGTCAAGCATGATTGAGCTGCTTGCAATCGGGTTTCTCATCGGGCTTACCGGGGCAGCCGTCCCCGGACCAATGCTCTTTGCAACCATCGAGGCATCACTTCGGAGGGGCTGGACTGCAGGTCCCTTGATCGTGCTTGGACATGCAGCGGTCGAAGTCCTGATCTGCGGCATGATATTGCTCGGATTCTCGATTGCAAACGATACAGTCTTTAATGCCGTATCGCTTGTAGGGGGCGGGGCTCTAATTATCTTCGGGCTGATGACGATGCGCTCGTCAAGGAATGCTACGTTTGACGTGAACGGAGGCGTTACCGGCAGCCCGGTTGTTGCAGGCGCTCTGACATCGGTGTCAAACCCGTACTTCCTGGTCTGGTGGCTGACCATTGGAAACAGCATGGTTATGGACGGACTCAAGATCAGCGTTGTTGCAGCCTTACTATTCATCATCGGACACTGGATCGCTGATATGGTCTGGTACGTCTCTGTTTCGATAATATCAGGCAGCGGCGGAAAACTGATGTCTGATCGCACATACCGCACATTCCTGGCAGGATGCGGCGTGTTTCTTCTCTGTTTTGGGGCGTATTATGCGGCATCGACATTTATGTGAACGAGTCTGCACAAGTATTCGGGACCTGGGGCTGCTGACCCAAACAGCGCGCATAATCAGGGTGACTTGCGGATTAAATTTTGAGACTTTTTATTATTTTCTGTTTACCCGGGGTTGTCTTGTGTAAGCACAACCGATAAAATTGAGTGCTATCGATCTGAAAAGTTATTTATATCGTTAATCTGTGAAATCAGTGTTAATCTGTGGCTAAAAGTTTTATTTGCCACAGATTAACACTGATTCCACTGGTTTCACTGTTTGCAGGATTGGCATCATGTTGTTCAACCGACCCGAACAAATTAAAAAGTCTCCTAATTTTTCTGTGAACGATTCCGAGTGATTTTCCGGGCAAGTGTCCCTGAACCGGTGCTGGGGATGTGAAGTCGCCTCGCATCGACCTCAACGTTTATGTACTTTTCTTTATAATGATATTATGGTGGACTATGGGGACTTCTGCAAAAGTCGGTGACTCAGTAGATTCAGGGGCTTATAGTAAGGAAGAGCTTGAACTGCTGCTTCTGAATATGCCTGCTGGCGTGGTAATCGAAGACGAGCACTATGAAATCGTGTACATGAACGAGTTCTTGATCCGGATATTTGGTGACGGTGTTGGCAAGAAGTGCTATGAAGTGTTTTCCGGACGATGTGAGCCATGCGAAATCTGCGGTGTCAAGGAGATCATTCATAAAGGCGCGGATCAGTTTAGATACACCGTTACCACTGAAGACGAGCGGGTGTTTGAGGTAACGGCTGCACCACTCCACCTGCCGGATGGCAGCCGTCGGGTCATAGAGATTTCAAACGATGTGACCGAGCAGCAAGAACTGGAGCGGATGAAGGTGGATTTTATCAATGTGGTCGCGCATGAGATGCGCACACCGCTTGCCGCGGTCATCGGGTTCACTGATCTGCTCGAGGCTCGGTCTGAAAATTTCACGGATAAGCAGAAGCGCTATAACTATAATGTAAAAGACAATGCAAATAAACTCAAATTGTTGATCGATGACATGCTCAACCTCTCAGACCTTGATGCGGGCATATTAACGCTCAACTACGCCTCTGTGCAGTTGTACGATGTCGTGAGCGAGGTTCTTGCGCGGCAGCAGGCATTGATCGCCGAAAAGAATCATGCGATCAACGTGAACATCCCGAGGTCGTTGGCGATTGATTGCGATCAACAGAAGGTCATACGCGTTGTGGACAATATTGTGTTTAATGCGGTGTATTACATGGGAATTAACGGAAACATCCGGATTTTCGTGGAAGATCGTGGAAATGATGTCCTTGTAACAATTAGCGATAAAGGCGTTGGAATTTCAAAGAAGAACCTGCAAAAAATCTTTGCTCGCTTCTTTATGGTGGATGCGACGCTTACCAGGCACTGTGACCGGATTGGGATAGGGCTTACGCTTGCGAAAGGATATGTGGAGCTGCACGGTGGCAAGATTTGGGTGGAGAGCGAGATTGGGGCAGGGAGTACGTTTTATTTTACACTGCCAAAGCACAGAATGGGTGATAATAGTGGATAAAAAGAAACTGGAGGCGATACTTGCGTGTATCGCCGAGGGCACAATCTTTGTAGGTGCAGATCGTACAATCGAGTTTGTAAACGACCGTGCAGAGGCCATGCTCAACCTACCTAAAGATCTTGTTGGGAACGATGTTTTTACATGCCATCCGGGGTCACTGAGCCAGTCATTGAACGAGGCTCTTGACCAGTTCAGATCAGGTTCTGACGATGTGGTCAAGATGACACTTGAGGTTGGTGACAGTAATCTGGATTTTTCAGCCACTGGCGTGCACTCGGAGGGGATGTATCTCGGGGCACTCCTGACAATAAAAGACGTGACTGAAGCTGTGTCGCGAGAACAGGAACTAACCGCGCTTACCGGTCAACTCAGGGCAGCGCAGGAGGAGCTATCGACACCAGTCGTCCAGATATGGGACCAGGTGCTTGCGCTTCCCCTGATCGGGTCAATTGACAGCAAGAGGGCGCAGACCATAACCGAGGTCATGCTTGAACGAATCGTTGCGACCCAGTCAGAGATCATTATACTCGACATAACCGGGGTGCATTCGGTCGATACCAATGTGACAAGCCATCTGTTGAAGATCGTGAGCGCATCAAGGCTGCTTGGCGCAGAATGCGTGATCACGGGCATCGGTCCTGATGTTGCGCAGACGATGATTCATCTGGGCGTCGATCTCGACGAGCTTACCACAATGGTGGACATGCAAGAAGGACTCAAATATGCAATGGGGCGGTTGAAAGGTAGTAAATGATGATTCATAGTGTTCCGGATTTGGGGTTGGTCAGGGGGTTGGTCAGGGGGCTGGTCGGATGAAGATACAGATGAAGATATTTGCAATCACAATCGCGCTCATCATGATAACAGGCGTTGCCATGATCCTGGTCAGCCAGAGCATCACCAGGGACCTGCTTGAAGATGGGGCTTACCACCATCTGGAGTCGACTGCACAGTCAAGAGCTGATCATGTTGAGACTGTTTTAACTGAATATAAAGAGCTTACCGGGATGCTCGCGGTAGGAAATGCTTTCAGGGACGCGGTAGATAGTAGTAAGGCGTATACCTGGAGGTTGGAGCAGGTTAATCGCAGGATAAAAAGTGTGATAGGGAGTCATGATGAGATTTCAAGGATCCGAATACTGGATAAAAACGGTACCGTGATTGCCTCCTGCCAAGATGACGTAGGGCTTGATAAAAGTACTGCCGACATTTTCCTGAAGGGAAAAGACAGAGTTCACATCGGAGACCTTCACATTTCCACATTCACCGGAAACACTGTCATCAGCGTATCCGCACCGATTCTATTAAACGACGAATTTTCAGGAGTCTTTGTGGTAAATTTCGACGTTGAAAAGGAATTATTCAAAATCACAACAGAGAGAACCGGTCTTGGTGAAACCGGGGAGATATACCTCGTGAACGATGACGGCTACATGATAACGCCATCGAGGTTTGTGGAGGACGCCGTTTTGGAGATGAAAGCCAGTGAGATCACACACACGGATGGGGGAAATTGCAGAAATACAGCGGTCATAACCACGAATTATCAGGGCACAAGTGTTCTACAAGTCCACAAACATGTTGATGAGGTGGGCTGGGTGCTGGCTGCAGAGATATGTGAAGAGGAAGCGCTCGCACCGGTTGCCAGGCTAACGCGCGCAGCAGTAATACTCGTCGCGGTTCTCCTGATTGTAGGCGCCATAGTTTCCATGATGCTTTCTGGAATGATAACAGAACCGATTTGGAAGCTCTCAAAAGGCGTTGAAGAGATGAGGCGCGGGAACCTGGATCACAGAGTCGGGACCGATGCGGAAGATGAGATCGGGGATCTCTCAAGATCGTTTGACGAGATGATCTGTGAGATCAAGAGATCAAGGATGGAACTGGAGGAGTCCAACGTAAGCCTTGAGTCGCAGGTCGAGGAGCGAACAAAAAAACTTGCAGAATCAGAGGAATACTTACAGGAACTCGTGGATAAGCTGCGAATCTCGCAGGAGAGCCTGTCCGCACCGGTTGTTGCGGTCTGGGACGGAATCCTTGCGCTGCCACTCATCGGAATGATCGATGAACACCGGATCGCGACAATTATGGAGACACTTCTGACCAAGATCACACAGACACAGTCAGACGTCGTGATACTGGACGTAACCGGCGTTCATGAGATCGACACGTACGTAACCGGTCAACTGATCAAGATTGTCAGAGCCGCGCAACTGCTCGGCGCAACATGCATCATCACAGGAGTGCGCCCTGAGTCTGCGCACACGCTCGTTGACCTTGGCATAGACACTTCGGAACTCGTGACAAGACGGACGCTACAAGAGGGCTTACGGCATGCGCTGAAGATTACTGGGGGGGTGACGTGGAATGAAGCCTGGGGAAAACCACGAGATTAACGTAAAGAAATTAGCAGTCCTGATTATATGAATCTATGTATTATTGGGGTTAGTTATACACGTACCATATCCAAGGTCACCAAAAGATTATTTTTATTTCATTCCTCACAAACTAATTTAAGAGACTTTTTATTATTTTCTGGTTACCCGGGTTTGTCTTGTGTAAGCACAACTGATAAAATTGAGCGCTATCGATCTGAAAAGTCATTTATATCGTTAATCTGTAAAATCAGTGTTAATCTGTGGCTAAAAGTTTTATTCACCACAGATTAACACTGATTTTGGAAGTCATATCATGCCACTGTTTGCAGGATTGGCATTATGTTGTTCAACCGACCAGAACAAATTAAAAAGTCTCTAATTTAATCTGTGCGTCGCATCTCCTTTATCAGCGAACCGATCTCGCGCAGAACTGATGATTTTGGAGCGCCTGTTTTTTTAACGAGTACTCGCCCACTTTTTTTCCACCATGATGCCGGATATGACTTATCCTGCTCAACAACCGGATCAAAACCAAGTGTTCGGGTGGCTTCAGCGATTTCATCGAGTGCAGGCGATTTCAGAGCATAGCGTTTCGTAACTCTGCGCCCATCTTTTCTTGATACTGCACTATCAAAATAAGTGGGCCAGATAACGATTTTATCGGTTTGCGGCATTAAATCCCGCCTCCCGGAATCGAACCGGGGACATCGCGGTGTCTGCGCGGTAATGTGTGCAATTCGCACATGATCTTACTACAGCCGCGCACTCTACCAGGCTGAGTTAAAGCGGGTCAAGCAAGTGATTTGTGCGTGATACTTATCAAGGTTTGCTTTTGTCGGGGGTTGTGCCGCACAAACATCATCTGAAAATCACGATTTCAATGTTTTATGGTTGTTGGTATGTGGACAATCCACACTTAAAATCGGGCTGCGGTAGAATGGGTCGGTAATTGCGCAACCGACTGTTATGGGTGCTGTTAATCCGTAAATTGTTGTGGAAGATGTAATATGTATAAAGTTCTTTTAGGCAAAAGACTTATATATGATAATTTCATATACGCATTTGGTGATATATCGTGAAAGATTTATCGGTAAAAGTTCTGGATGACGACGATGAAGAGTTCGTAGACATACTGATCAAGCAAGGACTGAAGCGGAACACCGCCAAAGTGCTGGCATATCTGAAAGGTGTCGACAAAGTAACGTCAAAGGACCTTGAGGTCGGAGCGGACCTAAGACAGCCTGAGGTCAGTATTGCAATGAGAGAGCTACGTGAAAGCGACTGGGTCAACGAAACCGACGAGAAAAAGCCGGGAAAAGGTCGCCCATACAAGGTATATTCGCTTAACGTACCCATTGGACACATTATAGAGAAACTGGAAGAAAAAAAGAAGATCGAAGCACAGGAAACAATGAAGAACATCGAACGATTAAAAGCGTTGAGTGCATGATGCACTCAACCTTTAACCAAACCCGCTGCGATCTCCTCGCCATCTACAAAAATTAAATTGTTTTCGTGCGCATACTTTTCTGCATCCTCTCTGGTGAGTGCATACCCTGTTTTAGCATCAAGCATCTCGCAGATCACTGTAACCGGGTTGATGCCTGCAAGCATCGCAAGCACAATCGAAAGTTCGGTTTGACCCTTGCGCTCTTCTAACAGGTTTTTTGCACCGCGTAGCACCGCGACATGCCCGGGAGATTGAAACTCACTCGAAAAACTAACCGGTTCCCCGCGCATCGCGGATTCCATGATCTCATCGAGTTTTCTCATAGTGAGCGCGCGATCCCTATCCGGGATGCCTGTGAATGTGGTTCGGTGATTTACCCAGAGCGAAAACGAAGAGCGAGAGTCATACTGCAAAGCTCCTTTTGCGACCTGCACCAGATCCGGGGAACGCTTGAGAACGTCTGCTATGAACGGAAGTCCAAGACGCGCACAAGCCTCGTCAGGCAACACGGTGCAGATAAGCCCGCCACCATGTATGCGCATATACGCAACATCCTCCGGGCGAATTGTCTTTGCCGGTATCATTAGATCGGTCTCGCCCTCACGGTCTTCCGAATCATATATCAGTACCATTTCGTTGTTTTTGATCGCATCGATCGCCTTTGTTATGTTCTGCATAATATCACCTTCACTTCATCACCATCACTAACATTTAGATGTTCTCGAAGATTTACCCTGGCTATAATCTCGATTATGTTATCCGGATAATTTTTACGGTTTGGAATAATGATTGCACCATTCACACCATCGAGTTTTACTTTAAAACACTTCACCGATCCAAACGTACGGGTCCCGTCATCAAAACCCTCAACATCAACAAACCCCAGAGCATCCAGCCGTTTTCTTGCAGTTATGCTCCATGGATCCAGTTCGATGTTGAAAGTACCGGGAAATGGGGTGAACCCAAGTTCCCTCTCGAACTGCTGCAGGTAGCCCGTGAGTGTGACATAGTATCTTCCCTCACCAAGTCCGGTGCAGACCGCTCCGGTTAATCTGATCTCCTCATCATCCCCAAATATCTGCTGGTATTTGAGATATTCCTTCTGCAGGGTGAGTATGCCCTGTTCAGTGATCGTAATCTCCTGACCGTTAGGGATCATCGTTCGCTTGATCATACTCTCCTGTTCAAGGGTCTGCAGTTTGCGGGACGCTGTTTGCGGGCTTGCCTCAAGACACCGGGCAAATTCGGCAGAGGTGATGGTGACGGTTGATCCGAGCGCACCGATCAGCGCAAGTTCTTTGAGCGGTTCAATAGACATGGTATCATGTATCTTCCATTTCTGAGATGGTTCTCATATCTTGGATTGATTGATTTAAAGGTTGTGTCGCGCGCGGGATCGGGTAGTTCGGGCATGCGTTTTTGCGTTGTTACTACAATTTTGCAGCATACGGCTGATACTATTTCAGCAGGTTTTTTGTCTGTGTCATGCAGGCGGACTATCATGCACCCACTGGATCATCAGCAAGCACCGGGGTGAAAAGTGCATATATGACGCATGTATCCTCCCCCTGCGTAATGCCGATCCACCATCAAAGTTATGATGTAATATCAGCGAAAGGTTTAAGTCTGCTGCTATTAGAACATCCTGCCATAGAACCCCCATTCTAATGAAGAATGGTTGGAGGTAGTAACTGAACATGAATAGTAAAATACTGATGCTGTCGGTTGCAGTGATCGCAATCGGGTTGTTCGCGCTTCCATCGACACTCTCGATGTTTGCAGGACAGCACTCGTGGTATGATCCGAACGACAGTGGCGGGATACCCTGTCAAAAGTGCCATTTCCTTGAGAAGGATGAGCTTTCCGGCAGTGGCGGACCCCATGATGTCGGATACATGACACTGGTGAACACAACGATGGATTATGGCAATGGCGTTGGTGAGGGAGGCGGTGATACCTTCTGGGGCGGCACGGCGGATATTGATAGTCGATGCTACGGATGCCACCAGAGGGCAGGCAGCGCTTCGGATCACGCCTTCCTAAATGGCTCATGGGATACTTCGCGCAATGAGAAGCATGCCGCGGTAGCGGTCTGGTGCATCGATTGCCACCCGTGGGTTGAAACCGAACTGACACACACCAAGGCAGCACACAAACCGTTTTATGAGCAGCTGAACACTACGGATGACGACAACCACCTGCAGACGCCGAATCGGGCATGTCTCGGTTGTCACACCCATGTTGGCGTGAACATCACATGGGAGCGCAACGAGTTCGTGAGTTACGATGTGTCCTGCGACGGAGCCGGTTATGATGTAACGTGGAACACATCGGACGACGGCGGAGTGAACGAAAGCAGATTTAGCAGCACACCGGGTTACACCTGAACTTGGGTTAACCCGTTGTCTTTCTTTTTTTTATGCTCATGTCTGCCAGAACAATCATCCTCTGCATCGCAGTAATTGCAATCGGCATATTCATGCTGCCGCAGACTCTTTCAATGTTTTCAGGGCAGCATTCATGGTATGATCCATCGGATGATGCAATACCCTGTGAGAAGTGTCACTGGCTTGAGTCCGGAGAGCTGACCAGCTGCGCGTACGGTCTTCACAGCCCGCACCGAAGCGCTGACAGAGAATTTGAGTGCACAGAGTGCCACAATGTAACGATGGACGTAAGCTATTATTTTGAAACGGGAGCGGTTGGAGAGCACACACCTGCCCACGCTGCCACGACCGTTTCGTGCCTTGCATGTCATGGGGACTTATTCTCTAATGGTACTTTTTGTGCTGCATCATGCCATGACACCATCGGGGATGCCAATGAGGTGAATGTGATGCATATACTGGCAACAAAATATAACATGGTGCATTCGGTTCATTCCCAGCAGCGAACAACAACCGAATGTCTCAAGTGCCACAAATATTACGATGACAGCGTCAGCGTGATGAAGGCAAATGTCTTCATCAACCACATTGACACCGAACTCTCTCACTCCCTGGAAAGCCATCGTGAGTTCTTTCTGGGCATGTCCGGAGAAAACATCACAAAGTCAGAGAGTGGACTCTCCGGTCCCAATGAAGCATGTATCGGGTGCCACACATCATCAGGCGTCAACATCTCATGGACACGATATGGAACGATCGAGTTTACAGCAGGCAAACCGGATGGCAAGTGGCATGTCGGTGAGATGAGTGCAACAGGCGATAATGTCACATTCATCAGCACGGACGGCTGATCCATGCTGTGGATCGAGATCATCCTGAATATTTTGCGCAACATCGCATCCGGAACGGTCTTCAGCATAATCCTTGCAGCAATATTCTATGCATCATACCGGACCGTGATCAAGGGCGAACCATTCCATAAACTCGTGAATATTGCAAACGCCGCAAACACCCGTGCCCACAACAATCGCGTGGACGCAAAGATGAGGCATTACCGAGAGACTGCAAAGGAGGCAAGCATCCTCGGCGCGATAATACTGCTCAGCATCGTTTTGATTGTTGCTTATCTCCTTTACAGCCAGACCATCTTCTTTGCCGTGGTCGGTACAGGGAGCATGGAACCAACACTCATGACCGGTGATCTTGTACTGATCCAGGATATCCATGTTATTCCGCAGGTAGGTGACATACTCCGGTTTGAGATACCGAAGGTGACGATACCGGTGGTCCACCGGGTGGTCAGCGTTTCTGAGCGCGGGATCAAGACACAAGGCGATGCCATAGGGCGGGCGGATAGCTGGACTGTGCCAGAGGATCAGATATGCGGGAAGGTGGTGGTCATCGGGGGCAACCCAATCGTAATCAAATCGTTTGGCAAGTATTTCATAGAGGATGTCAGTGACGGCGGGATGTACACCAAATACGGCAGAGAATACGGCTTTGTGAAGCAGCTTGTCCAGTCAATAAAATCATTTGGACTCATCATCTTCTTTTTATGCATATTAATGTATATTCTTAGCGTAACGAGATCGTAACAAGATATAAGTAGCCTGAACATCGAATTTCAGGTTATGCAATCAGGTGATAGAGACAGACAAGCAAGGAAAACCAATATCTCACTTCCAGAGAGATTTGGCGCAACCAGCATGATTCTCGCATCAATATACCTGATCTACAAGTCAATATTCCCAATAATATTCAACCTCACAGGCGACTTTAATAAATCCGACCTCATCGCCAACCTGATCCTACTCACCATCGGCATCGGAGTACTATACGGCGCAACCGTGTTCATAAAACGAAACATGCTCTACACACAATCCATAGACCTCATGTTCGAGGACCTCTACCCAAAGATCAAACCAGTGCTCCGCGAAGCTGCATCAATCCAGATCGATCTAGAGATGATAAACAGTCGCCTCGATGCCATGAACACAAACATCAGGCATCTGAAAAAACAGATACAAACCCCCGATGTTAGCAGCAGGACCGGTGCTAACGCCAGTGCTGATACCAGCATTGCCATCGGCACACGTATCACCACATTCCTACACCTCGTGATGCTGGCAAATATCACGCTAGGCGCATTCATATTCCTCCTACAATACCCCCGATGGTACGTCCCCTACGTGCTAACACTACTATACACCATCTGGTGGCTCGCAATCACCGCCGAATACGACCTATGGAAAATCTCAAAAGCATGGATATGGGTATTCGTACCGATCCTCATCGTCCCAACCATATCCATCCTAACCGACATACTCGCAGGGAGCTACATGCTGATAGCATGGATGGCAATCGGGCTAATAACATACACCAGCGCATACTATCTATGGGGCAGATACCTCATACAAGGCATACTCCCATACGACCTACACAAGCGGCTAAACCTAAATCACACGAAACCACACGCCCCATCTCACCACCAAGAACGCTCCGAGTCACAGGAACCACCCCCGCCCCGCACACCACACAAAACCACAGAACCCGAAAACAAACACTAATACCCAGACACACCACCCAATCAACAAACCCAAACCAACACCACAGTATGCCTGAAACCCAGGTGTTTAGCCAAGATAAATAACCACAAATTTCGGCTCTTTGATATTCCACGTGAAAATCCCGCGGGTGGATACTGGAGACTTTTTATTATTTTCTGGTTACCCGGGGTTGTCTTGTGTAAGCACAACTGATAAAATTGAGCGCTATCGATCTGAAAAGTCATTTATATCGTTAATCTGTGAAATCAGTGTTCA
>RXIK01000155.1 GCA_004211975.1 Methanosarcinales archaeon
TGTAATCCGACCAGTTTAAGGTAGTTTCGTGCAATCTTATGTCGTTCATCCTTTGGGATCCCTTTTATCTCCAGTCCAAAGGCGACGTTGTTGATTATTGTCCTCCACGGGAAGAGTGAGTACTCCTGAAATACCATGCCCTGTCTTGGATCCGGGGCTCGTATGACTCTGCCGTCAAGCAGCACCTCTCCTGCTGTGGGCTGGTCCAGCCCTGCAATGATCCGCAGCAGCGTTGTTTTGCCGCATCCGGAGGGACCAATGAAACAGAGGAATTCCTTGTCTGGAACTTCAAGGTTGATGTCCTGGAGTGCTTCGACCATGCCAGCCTCTGACTTAAACGCCCTTGAAACACCCGATATTTTAAGCATTATGATACTTAGCAGTCATGATGATCGATAACCTTTTCGTCTGATCTTCCGGATTTCCGGCATCCATGGGGTGGTGTTGTTGAGGGACCCCCGCCAATGCGCGGTATCATCAGAAATCAAAATGCAAGTCCCATGTAGTGGCATGCGATCACAAGAATCGCACCAACTGCACCCCCGATGGCGCATATCAGGATCACGACGCCACTATATGCGATATCGAGTCCGAGCGCAAGATTTGCCACGACCAGGAGAACAATACCGACAACGGTGTTTATCACCATGCGCTTAACGGTCTTCAGCACCTTGTACAGGATTATTGCTGCGATTATTGCCAGCACAAGAATAGATAGTTCAAAGATTCCAGTCATAATTACCAGGTTTATATCAAACTTGACCGTAGTTAATCCTTGCCCTTATCAGGCGGCTCAACAAACTCGCATAGAATCCTTTCGAGATGGTTCATGTCACAATACTCTTGAACCTGCATATCTCGATTCGGATTTCCAAGCAGCATTGCCGAGACGTTTGCATCTGTGTCATGCACACATAGGACTGGTATCCCTGCCTCAAGCGCCCTGCATATCTCGTAGCCTACGCCAATCGATGGAACCGTGACTTCCGCGATCAGGCAGTCGCTCTCTTTGAGCAGGCTGATGTCACGCCGGTATATTTCCTGCTCACTCATCTTCGCCTCTGTTTCGTCCGAATCCAGGTCAACGACGTGCCAGCTCAGGACGTCGTAGCCTCTGCTTCTCAGGAAATCGTAGATGTGCTGGTAGACCGGTTGCATCTGCCGTCCGCCGCGTATGGATCCTGCTAAAAATATCTTCATGGAACCTGTGGAAATTGTGGAACTCATAGAACTCATAAAACACCTCTTTTGTAGTGCCCGGTTGTGAATCCATCTGTTATATCCTGACACCTTGTTTTAACCTTTTTGTCACCGGCAAAACACCCGTCAATCGCGTTTCGGTACAACCGCGTAATCTCCTGGATGCGGTCGCTCCCAATCTCGGTTGCATCGATTCTGATGCTTGAAACACCGGCTTCAACGATTCCAGAGACCTGATCAATCATGCATAGTTCTTTTGAATTCAGGAGATGCGTCCTGCAGCCCATATCCAGCCTGAGCGGGAACACATACCCTTTCTCATCCACCAGTTCGAAGCAGCCAGCCTCACACGGCGCAGCACACTCGTCAGCCTCGCCCCCCAGGACTCCGCCCACCACGCAGTGCTCTGACTCCATGAGCGTGAGCCGCCCGTGCACGACGCACTCAACCACTCCGTGTGGCGCGATTTCCCGTATCTCTACAAGTGTGAGTTCTGGTGATAACACCACCATTTTAGCGCCGTGTTCCGCCCAGAAACCAAGCGACCTCCGGTTGAATGTGTTAAGCGGCATGTCCGCGATCACTTCAAGCCCGATCTCCATTGCGAGCCTGAACACCCCGTGGTTGGATGCCAGCGCACCATCAAAGCCAAGTGTTTTCGCTCGTGAGAGTATCTCTGCCATGTTGCCCATTCCGCTGTCTTTCACTATCCGCGGCGTGTTCACATAGATTCTGCGTCCTTCCTGGTGCGCACACTTAACCGCAGCCTCAAGATCGGGCGCTCTGCCGCTTGCCCGGACTTTTTCACGGTATCTCTCGCCGCCAAGATATATGGCATCAGCACCCCCGCTGATCGCGTTTTTCACGCCTGCAAGCGTATTTGTGCTGACTGCAAGCAACGTGTTCACCGGACCCCTTGCTTGGTGTATGGGTGCGGGTGCAGGCGGCTCTGTAGTGTTGGCAGGACGGGCGGCGGAGGCATAAGTAGGGGTAAGGGTGGGGGCAGGGGTGTGGTTGTGGGTGTGGTTGTGGGTGGGTGGGGTGGTGCAGGTACCATGTCCCCGCCGCACCCGCCGTATCCGGGCTGATTCAAGCCTTGACACAGCGTCGTTTCTAACAAGATTCAACTGGCTAACCGGAATGAACACCTCACCCTCAATTCCAATGCTGATATCAGCTACCTCAAAAACAGTCTTCCCGAGTTTCGTGAGCTGCCGCACGATCTGCTCTTCGGTGGTCGGGTCCCTGATCGCACGCTCTATCACATATTCTGAGTGTACGCACACCCGGTTAGAATTTTTATCCTTGATTTCCAGTTCAAACGGAAAACCAACGGCAGCTTTTGCCCTGATCACAACAGGAACCTTCCGGATGGGTGTGGGCGATGTGAACGTTCGTCTGAGTGCGTCCATAAGTTGTCGGTCAAGTGTTTTGTGCACGGCACTTCCGGCATGTGCCGACACTCCGGATGGGATCTCAACAACCGTGCCAGCACCTGCCGTGTCTACCCACCTGCCACCCTCATACATCTGGCGCACGATCATGCCCGCCCCGACAGTCCCTACGTTCCCTGTGTTCCAGGAGTCTCCTGCATTCCTAACCGTTCTGACAGCCCCATCGATGCCAATTCCATCCCCAATATTAAGCCTGCCTGAAAGCTTTACAGAGATACGCCCGGCTCGCTGATCACGTCCGGTGACTGTGCCTACACGTATCCCGCGATTGTGCGGGCGAATGCGGCTCATCAGCATGCCACGCGGGTTTTTCCCGAGGTAGGCTTCCGTGAAACCACGGTTAAAAAGCTGTGCAAGGCGAAACAACTCATCATCTGACACAAAGTATCCGGAAGGATCGTTAACATACCTATCGATCAAGCGACGATATATCCGAACCGCACAAGCCACATATTCCGGTCGCTTCAGACGCCCCTCAATCTTGAGAGAATCAACACCTGCACCAATAAGTTCTGGCAGCATTCGGCTTGCATTCAGATCCTTCGGACTTAAAATGTACGCGCCACCCGTCTCCACCCTACGCCCTGCTGTTCGTAACTCATATCGTTTCCGGCACGGCTGGGCGCAAACCCCCCGATTCCCACTCCTGCCACCAATCATGCTGCTTAGGAGGCACTGACCCGAATACGAGATACAGAGCGCACCATGCACAAATGTCTCAATCTCAACCTCAGTGTTCTGCCACACCAACCCAATCTCACCAAGCGTCATCTCTCTTGCAAGCACCACCCGCTTAACCCCCAGCGCCTGCAAAAACCGCGCCCCCTCACTATTATGCACAGTCATCTGAGTGCTCACATGAACCGGGAGCCCGGGCACAACCAACCGCGCCACCGATAAAAGCCCCA
>RXIK01000088.1 GCA_004211975.1 Methanosarcinales archaeon
TTCACAGATGATAGCGCCGTACTCCAACATCTTCTTTGCACTCTCTGCATTGGTATCGAAGACATACACCTCACCTACATTCTTAAGTTCCGAATATACCCGGGCATGGTTCCTGCCCATATTCCCGGTTCCGATAACCCCTATGTTCATTGTATTCACATCCCATCACTATTTTCGATGTTATTTATCGTGTCAACGATATACGCCAGGTCTTCCGCCCCAATGGCAGGATGAACCGGCAGACTCAGAATCCGGTCCGACAGCTCTGCGGCATTCGGACATCGAACATCATCCTCGGTGTAGCCCAACTCCCGGTACAGCGGTTGTTTATATATTGGCAGCGGATAATGAACGGCGCACCCGACACCCGCCCCTATCAGATACTCCATAAACTCATCCCGTGTCACCGGAAAATCATCCTCCACAACAACAGCATACTGATGGTATACATGCGTAACATTCCGTTTCTTGTGCGGAGTCCTGAGCCCGGACACATTCAGGTGCTTGTTAAAGTACGCTGCATTCCGGATCCGACTTTCATTGAGTTCATTCAGTCGCTTCAGTTGCACAATACCGATTGCTGCCTGCATGTCAGTCATCCGGTAGTTGTACCCGAGCATCGTATGCTGATACTTCTGGCTTTCGCCATGGTTTCTAATCAGCCGGCATTTCTTTGACAATTCGTCGCTGCCAGTTGTCACCAGCCCGCCTTCTCCTGTAGTCATGTTCTTTGTAGCATAAAACGAAAAACAGCCAAGTGTTCCAAAGCCTCCGGTCTGTTTGCCATCATACTCGGCGCCGATCGACTGGGCACAATCCTCAATCAGATGTAGGTCATGGTCCTCGCAGATATCGCGCAACCCCGGCACATCAAACGGATGACCAAACAGGTGCACACCAATAATAGCCTTTGTTTTATCGGTTATCCGCTCCACAACATCAGCCGGATCGATATTGAACGTAGCCATATCCACATCCGCAAAAACAGGCTTAGCGCCCTGGAAGAGAACAGTATTCGCTGTGGATATAAAGGTAAATGCAGGAACAATAACCTCATCTCCTGCCTTTATACCAAGCGACTTAAGGGCAATATCCAGAGCGACCGTGCCATTACTGACCACTGTCGCACCTCTTACTCCAATATAACCGGATAAAGCCCCTTCAAATTCGGCAACCATCCGCCCCTGCGCAAGCATTCCGGTCTCGAGAACTTCCGTAACCGCTTGAATCTCACCATCACCAATCATGGGTTTTGCAATCGGGATCATTCTTTACTCCACTACTCGACTCGCAATTAGAGCATCATCGAGCATATACTACTATAACAATACACCACTATTACACTACACCACTATAACGATACCCAAACTATTTAATTCATCTGTAGCAAACAAGAAACCCGAGGTGTATATTTATTGGCTGGAAAGAAGAACACAGAAAATGAACCCGTGAAGAGGGGAAAGGGGCGGAAAGTCAGCAAAAAAGAAATTGCAGAGCCAGAACACCCGCATCCTCAGCAGACCCACCAACACGCTGAAACTGAACGATCAGTAATCGAACAACTGAAAGCAGGCGCCCCTTTTGGCGCGCTACTCACAATCATATTTGCAATAGCACTCTACATCCGTGCCGCACTCCCGTATGATAGTGTATTTCTCGCAGACGGCACGATCCGGTTTGGCGGAAACGACCCGTGGTACCACATGAGAATCGTAGAGTATATACTCCACAATTACCCACATACCCTGACGTATGATGCGTTTACGCAATTTCCGTATGGGCATCTTCAGCACTATGGTCCGCTCTATGATCAAGCAATCGCATTCGTAGCACTCGTCTTCGGGCTTGGCAATCCCGACATGCACCTCGCAGGTACTGTTGGAGCGTATTTCCCACCAGTCCTCGGTGCGCTCGTGGTAATCCCGGTATATTTCATCGGAAAACACCTGCACAACCGCGGCACAGGGCTTCTTGCAGCGCTGATCATCGCAACACTCCCGGGACAATTCCTATCGCGATCACTGCTCGGATTTGTTGACCACCATGTCGCAGAGGCGCTCTTTTCCACCGCAACCATTCTATTCTTCATGCTCGCGCTCAGAAGCGCACGTGCCAATGAGCTATCATTCAGCAATCTACGTGGAGACTTGCGCGCAAACAGATACCCAATTCTCTATGCGATTCTGGCAGGTGTTTCATACGCAGTATACCAGCTCTGCTGGAGTGGTGCACTGTTGTTCGGCGGGATTATCATCATTGCAGCAATCATCACATACATCGCCGAGCACATACGGGGAAACTCCACAGAGTATATAACTGTAGTTGGAGCGCTCGCATTCGGGACAGAACTGATCCTGATACTACCCTGGATACATCCCGAACTGGGTTTTTCAGGACACTATTCGTTGTTGCATGTAAGCGCATCCCTTATGGCGATCATTGCGCTTGTGGTGATGCATACCATATCAAAGGAGATGAAAAACAGGGACTTGAAGTCATATTACTACCCCGTGGTTCTGGTTGTAGGTGCGTTAATCGCTTTCATCGTGTTAAGTGCCGCCATTCCCGCACTGACCGGCTCAATCGAAGGCTCCGTATCCAGAATATTCACCATAAAAGAGGGTGGTGCTTCAACCGTCGCAGAAGTCTCCTCGATGCTCATGGATCGCGGTGGCAATCTTGACATTGGCAGAAACAGCGCGGTGTATGGCAACTTTGGAAATGGCTTTTATCTCTCTCTGTTCGGAACCTTGCTTCTCGGCTATTACGTGCTGCGTAGGTGGAAGCCAGAGGATATTCTTGCCCTTGTTTGGACGCTTGTCATGCTTCTTGCGATATATGGGCAGAACCGGTTTGGCTATTATTATTCGGTGAATGTTGCGCTTATGGGCGCGTATTTTGCAACCAGAACGATTGAGCTTGCTGGTTTCAAGGGTGCAGGTGCCGCGCTTGAGGATATTCCACAGTATCTGGTAAAGAACGCGGGATATCTTGTGCTCGCAGTAATTTTTGTTGCGATTCTTGTGTATCCTTTTGGTCCAGCCTCGCAAGCGCTTAATCAGGCGAAGCATGTGGGTGGGCCGAATTCGGCGTGGTATAACTCGCTTGAATGGATGCAGGACAGTACGCCTGACACGGGACTTTCGTATTATGGACCTTATGAGCGTCCCCCATCGGGTGAGCCGTACCCGTATCCTGACACTGCGTATGGTGTGATGTCGTGGTGGGATTATGGGTTCTGGATTGAGAATATCGCGCGGCGTATCCCGAATGCCAACCCGTTCCAGGGTGGAATTGGCGGTAGGGAGGCACAGGCGCCGGGTGCGTCCACATTCTTCACGGCATCAAGTGAAGATGATGCGAACGAGATTGCGGATGTGCTTGGCGTGAAGTATGTGGTTAGTGATGTTGAGATGGCGACGGGCAAGTTCTATGCGATAACGGCGTGGGATGGTGACACTGGTGGATATTCGGAGTGGTTGCCGATAGGTGATAGGACGGAGATGGTTCCGACGATGCGGTATTTTAACTCTATGGAAGGGCGGCTTCATATCTTTGATGGCGTGAGCCTGAAGCATTATCGTCTGGTGCATGAGTCAATGGCGGGAAACACTGCGGAGCGCGGCTACAAATGGGTGTATAACATGCAGCCCATGCTGTATCCCGACCTCTTTGAGAACCGCAAGCAAGACCTCCCATTAGAGGTCACTGAAGTTGACACGGGCTATGTCAAGATATTTGAGTATGTGAAAGGCGCAAAGATCACAGGAACTGCGGCGCCAAACAGCACTGCAACGCTAAGCATACCGATCCTCACGAATCAGGGGCGCACGTTTGAATATGTCCAGACCGTGACTGCAACTCCTGATGGCACAGTAACACTCATCGCGCCGTATTCAACGGATGGACCGATATCGCTTGAGGATGGCGGGACACAGTTTGACACTGCGCCGACAGGAATGTATACTGTGACGATAACGGGAATGTCGCATCAGGTCTCGGTTGCCGAAGATGATGTGCTTGCCGGGAATGTGGTCACTGTACCGCAGAATAACGTCTGAGCTATAGCCCCACATAGTCCTTTTCTGGCACCTCTCCGCATCCAACTGCGGCAAACCCCGCAGTAAAGCGAGGTGCCAACCATTTTTATGGTGTGCACCCATTTCATTTACGAAAAAGCATATCACCAGATCCCCACCGGAGGGCAGTTTTTACTCGATTTTTTGTGAAAAAATCGTTAAAATTGTGTGGTGTGGTTGCTGTGCTAAATGGCGTAATTCTATGCGCGAAAACTTTATAGCTGCCCGCCGCCAAGTGGATTATATATGGAACGGATCATCGCAATCATGTCTGGAAATGTTCAGAACGTAGGTTACAGGGCACGAGTTGTGGGAATCGCAAAAGAATTTGGAATGACCGGCACGGTTCAGAATCTTAGGGATGGCAGGGTTAAAATAATTGCAGATGGCGAAGAGGAGGGCTTGAAAGATTTTCTTGATGCGGTTTCAATTAAAAATGCTCTGATCAACGTGGTGGATGTTGATAT
Organism: Methanosarcinales archaeon; assembly: GCA_004211975.1. Classification (GTDB taxonomy): domain Archaea; phylum Halobacteriota; class Methanosarcinia; order Methanosarcinales; family Methanogasteraceae; genus Methanogaster_D. Next base: position 4,547 of record RXIK01000088.1, read on the forward strand.
CAAACATCCCGATGATATTACACAGGAGTATAATGATTTTTACAAACTTGTAGGGGATGGTGAGACTGATGAGCGGCTGGACAAGGCATCGGAGTATCTCAAGGAACTAATTGTTGTTGTGAAGGGCGGGTTTGGAGTGCTGAAAGAAGAGATGGGTGGTATGAGAGAAGAGATGAGAACCGGGTTTGGAGAGCTGAAAGAAGAGATGGGTGGTATGAGAGAAGAGATGAGAACCGGGTTTGGAGAGCTGAAAGAAGAGATGGGTGGTATGAGAGAAGATATTGGTGGCATGAGAGACGAGATGGGTGGTATGAGAGAAGATATTGGTGGCATGAGAGAAGAGATGGGTGGTATGAGAGAAGATATTGGTGATATGAGAGAAGAGATGGGTGGTATGAGAGAAGATATTGGTGATATGAGAGAAGAGATGGGTGGTATGAGAGATGATGTTGGTGGTACGAGCGATGATGTTGGTGGTATGAGAGAAGAGACAAAAACCGGATTTGAAACGCTTATTTCCAAGCAGGATCAGACCATAAATGAGATCAAGCTTACGAGAGGGGATTTGAATAACCATATAGATTGGAAGTTGGAGGGAATTAAGAACGAACTTGAGGAAAAATTCACCCCTGAATTTGATGAGATACGAGGTTTGCTCAGAGCGCACGGGATAGTTGACGTGTCGAATGAGTGAGATCTTAGCAGCTGCGTGATGGCGCGTGTGTCGCCAAAAAGTGCGGCTCTTTGCAGGATTTTTTTTTGCTGTGTGGCATTGTGCGTCTACTATTTTGGTGTAATACAGGAGTTCGGTGTATCGACTGGGTAAGTTCAGGGTGTGGGGGTTTTTGGTATGCGGGATTGCCTGGGTCAAGTGATGTGCTTGACACCCACAAATAAGAACGAGCCGACGCCACCTTGTTGCATGTCTGTGTGGCAGTGGCACTGATGCCGGTGTGCACACTTGGGTGGCTGGCAAGCGGGGTGGTGGGTATTTGCTGATTCTGCAGATTAAGAAAGTTATCGTGATATGATCATAATCGGGCGACCAATCACTATGCCGGTATGGTTATGTTTCGCACCGCCACAATGTGAGCTTTTTTTGCAGATGTGTTGGGATGGTTGGTATGTGTGAAAGACGTGCTGATAAAGGACAGTTTTCTTTGTGTCTTCGTGTTGAATTGGATGATAAAGGGAAAGTCGTAAAGATTGAGTAAACATCTTGATCGGCTATCCTGTTGTGTGTGCCCGGTCTTGTGTGTGTCTTAGTCAAATTGGCAATTTAGCTATCCCCCTGGGCAAACGGTGTTTTCGGGTGGTAACCATCGTTCACATCAGATGTTTTTTGGTTTGTGCCCGGGGTTCATGCCATATTAGAGCGTCTCCGCCTGCGTTGTTGTGTGCTCCCTTGACCGCATCCAGCATCTGATCGTGCTTGTGCTTATCAGTGAAGTGGAGGTGTGATGTGCATGAGCAGTCTGTGCATCCGAATCCTTTGATGGGTTCGCATGTGGCACCGATCTGTTTTGCGATGGTGCATTCAAGGTTTTGGTTGGTTGGTGATATCACCGCGCACCGAAACGTGGTTTTGGGTAGTAGGTAGTCGATGTGCCAGTGTTGTGTTGTGTTTTTGCCGGATAGCACGTTTATGTGTCGGTTGATTCGTTTGAAGCCGCCGGTTCCGCGGGCTGAACCGGTGTATGCATAAAAACCTCTTTTTAGATGTAGAACTCCTAGTCGCCCGACTTCTCTTGTGACATCATCGTGTAACTGCAGGATCAGTGTGTAGATTCCTTTTGTTATAGTTCAGCCTCGAAGTCTTCTACGGTCTGGCTAAATTCCATTTTATCATGTGCTGCAACTATTTGTTTTGCTAAGAGCCAGTATACCATTGCAAGTGCTTTTCGCCCCTTGTTGTTGGTTGGTATTACTAGGTCTACGTTTGTTGTCGAGTTGTTGGTGTCGCATAGTCCGATCACAGGTATGCCGACGCTGACTGCTTCGGTGGCTGCTTGTGCGTCGCCGATTGGGTCGGTCACCAGAAGGATGTCAGGTTCGATGTAGCTTGCGTACTGTGGGTTGGTTAGCGTGCCGGGCACGAATCTGCCTGTGATTGCGGTTGCGCCAACTAGTTTTGCAAACATGCCTGCGGGGCGCTGCCCGTATTGGCGCGCTGATACGGCAAGGATGTTCTGTGGTGGGTACCGTGTCAGTAGGTCGGATGCTGCGCGGATGCGTCGGTCGGTGTTCTCGACGTTTAATACATACAGTCCGTCTGATCGGACTCGATAGATGAACCGCATCATATCTCCGGTTTTCTGCTGGGTGCCGATGTGGATTCCGGCAGCGAGATATTCGTCAAGCGGTATAATCGATTCGTATGTCACTTCTTCGTTTTGTCCATTGTTCTGCTCGTCCAAGCGATTCACCTGCGGATTTTTACGGAACTTGTGTTGTTCACATTCATTTCTGTGATATCTGTATGATCAAGGGATAAATAGTTTGTCACCGATCTATAACAATGCGCAAAGGAACATATTTTCCGGATAAACCCGCTGCGGTGTGGGTGTCAAGTGATCGGCTCACAGATGGCGTGGTTAGGTCATTAACCATGATTCTCAGAACTTATGGTTGTCGTCGGTGTCGGGATGGGCAGGGCTGCATGATGTGTGGCTTTATCAGGGATAGTGCGCCGACCCATCCGTCGCCTGATGATCTGGTTGCACAGTTTGAGGCTGCGATGGTTCGTCGTCCTGAGGGCAGGTTTATGGTGAAGATATTCACGTCGGGCAGTTTTCCGGATGCTGCTGAGATGCCACCTGCGGCAGGACTGGAGATTCTCAGGCGGCTTGATGCTGATCCGGATGTTGTGAAGGTGTTGATTGAGACAAGACCGGAATTTGTGACGTCTGAAGCGATGGCTGATTGTAGGCAGGTGATTCATAAGAAACTTGAGGTTGCGATTGGTGTTGAGACGAGTAATGATCGCATCAGATTGGATTGTATTAATAAAGGGTTTTTGTTTGAGGGTTTTGTTCGCGCAAGCCGGGTTGCTCATCAGCATGATGTTACGGTTAAGGCGTATCTGCTTTTAAAACCGCCTTTTCTCTCTGAGGGTGTTGCGATCCGGGATATTGTTAGGTCGGCGCGTGACGTTTCTCCGTATGCGGAAACCATCTCGATTAATCTTTGTAACGTTCAGAACGGCACGTTCGTTGAAAAATTGTTGAGGCGTGGTGATTACCGCCCGCCGTGGTTGTGGAGTGCGGTGTCTGTGTTGCGGCAGGCAAAGACTGAGAATCCGGACATGATAGTCACGTCTGACCCGGTTGGCGCGGGCTCAAGGCATGGTCCGCATAATTGTGGTAAGTGTGATTCGGAGGTTGCTGATGCGATTAACAGGTTTTCGATCTCGCAGGATCTCGGTGACCTGCGCGTTAGTTGTGATTGTGAGGAGTTGTGGCAGAAAGCGGTTGAACTTGAGGATGTGTCGTACGGCGCGCCACTCGTGCATTAAACCGATTTTTTCACAAAAAATCGAGTAAAAACTGCCCTCCGGGTGGGGTTGGTGCTATACGTTTTTGTGGGTGTGTGGGGGGTGTGCTGTGGGACGTGTTGGCGCTCAGCACCGGTGGTTATCCTGTGATCAGGTTCATAATCTGGTTTTCATCTGCTGTTACGCCGCGGCGCCTGAAGAACCTGATTGTGTTGTGGATATCTCGCGTCAGAAATTTCATGGCGTTTGGATGATCCAGTGTCACTGATTGTCCCATGTCGATGAATACAACCTCAGATCCATTTAAGAGTATGTTAAACTCACTGAGATCGGCGTGCACAAGATTTTCCAGATATAGTTTTTTTATGTAGTCTATGGTTGTGTCAAAGGCGTCCTGAGCCTGATCCGGGGTTAGTGGCACCACGCGTATTTGTTGCACGGGAGTCTCGTTGTTCCCGATGAACTCCATTAGTAGAACGTTGTTTCGCGAGACAAACGGTTCTGGCACGCGCACTCCCGCGGCATGCGCCTTTTTTAGGTTCCTTAATTCTTTCTTTGTCCATGTGAAGACGATGCTTCGTTTATCGTGCTTCATGTTCTTGAATCGTGGGTCCCCTATTATGTATGATTGCATCGCGCGAAAGTCGCTTGCGGCGATGCGATAAATTTTTATGGCAACCTCCCGGTCACGTCCTCGCGCGTGATATACGTTTGCCTCTTTACCGGTGCTGATCACGCCACCGAGTGCTTCGATGTAACCTTTGTTTGCAAGGTGGTATAGTGTTTTTAGTGTGGACGTGTCAAATACTCCTTCAAGCGACTTTAGATCTTTTGAATCCTTTGTCCTGATCCGGAGTTTGTCGATATCTCGGTCAATTGCCCTTATCTTTTTTTCGAGCTGGAGCTTTGACATGGTGTGGGCTGCCTGATTTCATGAGAGGTACCCGCGACGTCGGAGCCAGTCGACCTGTGGCGCAGTGTATCTCCAGACTACGTCTGCCTTGGCGTCCTGGAAGTCCCATGGGACAATGATAACAACGTCGTTTTCACGAATCCATATTCGTTTTTTCATTCTGCCCGGTATCCGGGCATTTCTCACAGTTCCATCGATACATTTAACCCGCAGATGGTTTGCGCCAAGCATTTTTTCAACAGTTGCCAGAATCTCGTTGTCGTGTTTGCGCGGGGTGCGCACACGTCCTATTGGTGCGTCCACTGGCTTTTTTGGTTTACCCAGATAAAACACCTCGATACAGGATGTCCAATTGCATAGCTTCGCGTTGTTGCTATATGTATATAAACCTGCACAACCACCAGTCAGCAATGAACGTGATTCGTGACCCGATCCATGGGTACATCGAGCTGGATGATGTGATGTTGTCTCTGGTGGATACGCCGGTGATGCAGCGGTTACGTCGTATTAAGCAGCTTGGGTTGACTAGTTTTGTGTATCCTGGCGCAAATCACACCAGATTTGAGCATTCGCTTGGCACATATCATCTTGCAAACTCGCTTTCGGATCGTGTTGATGATGAGCTTGAGCGGCTTGAGCTGCGCGTGGCAGCTCTGCTTCATGACATTGGGCATGGTCCGCTTTCGCATGTGACCGAGAACCTGGTTAAGCGACACACAGGAAGGTCGCATGAGGATGTTTATCAGATTATCAGGGATGATCCTGATTTGGGCAGGATATTTGAGGAGAACTCGCTTGATGTTTTAATAGTTGCCAGTCATATAAAAGGAGAAACAAACCTTGGCGCTGCTTTGAACAGTGAAATTGATGTTGACCGGATGGATTATCTTGTGCGGGATGCGCATTATACGGGTGTTCCGCTTTCGGTTGATTTGATTCGTTTGATTCATGAAATGTGGTTTTCAGAAGGAAAACTCGTGATTAATAGTGGTGGGGTGCGTGCTGCGGAATCATTGTTGCTTTCGCGGTTCATGATGCATCCAACGGTTTATTATCATCATGTAACCCGGATTGCGGAGGCGATGTGTGTGCATGCGGTTGAACGCATGATTGAGGAGGGGTTTGACGCAAAGAAACTCTCTGTGATGGATGATCAGGATCTTTTTGTGCAGATGCACTCGCACCCGGGGTATCCTGCTGAGATTGCGGAGCGGTTGCGTGACCGGAGGCTGTTTAAGCGCGCGACATACATTGGGTTTGATGAGGTGGGTAAAAGCACGCTTAAGCATCGGAGCAACACACGACTGATTGAGGCAGAGCTTGCGTCTGATATAGGGATTGACCCGGGATATATTTTGATAGATATTCCTAAGCCGCCTGACATTGTGGAGACCGGTGCCAGCATCATGGTTGATCACGAGTTAAGGCGCCTCCATGAGGTGTCACATCTCGTTGCAGCCATTGGTCATGCACAGCAGGATAACTGGCGGATGGGCGTATACACTACGGACGAGCATCGTGATGTGGTTAGGCGTGCTGCAAACGATTTTTTCGGCGTGAAAAAACATAAGCAGTTCAGGCTGGATGAGTTGATCACGTGAAACGTTGGGTGGGCGGGGTGCTGTTAATGGGGTGTCGGAAAAGTGCTGATACTTCTGAATCTGCTTCTGGTTGTTGCATTATGAGTTGTTGTCTTTCATTACGGTCCTTTATTTAAGGTGGGGAGTTCTATCACTTTATGGGCTTTATGGACACTTGGTTTGTGAGACTTTTTATTATTTTCTGGTTACCCCGGGTTGTCTTGTGTAAGCACAACTGATACAATTGAGCGATATCGATCTGAAAAGTCATTTATGTCGTTAATCTGTGAAATCAGTGTTTATCTGTGGCTAAAAGTTTTATTTGCCACAGATTAACACCGATTTCACTGATTTCAGAAGTCATATCATGTCACTGTTTGCAGGATTGGCATCATGTTGTTCAACCGAACAGAACAAATTAAAAAGTCTCTGGTTTGTGGGTGTTTTACAGTGATTTCCACAGGATTTCCGGGGTTGGTCTCGTGGGATTCATGTGTTTCCGGGTGGCTTGAGGGTCATAATTAGCGTTTACTTCGAGCGTTTAAGGATATATTTTTTTGTGGTTGCCCGGAATATTTCTGTGGTTTTGTGTGTTTGTGGTTGGCCGCGAAGTCCGATAAACTTATGCGTAACTATGATTGACGTATGATCATGAAGGAGATTCGGATTCATGGTCGCGGTGGACAGGGCTCGGTTACTGCTGCTGAGCT
>RXIK01000180.1 GCA_004211975.1 Methanosarcinales archaeon
GGTCCATACAACGAGTACCTCGGAGACGTCAAGGAAATCAAGTGGTTCGAGTTCGCACCGCTTGCAATCTGGACGATCATCTTTGTGATACTCGGCATATATCCGGAGCCAATCATAGAAATGATGAAAACCACTGCGGAGTACTTCATACTGAGTGGTGATATTCTGCCTATAGGAGGGATCATACCATGACAGACTACACAGCACTGCTCCCCGAACTAATTCTGATCGGCACCGCAATAATTGTGCTGCTAACAGGACTCGTAGTCTCCCAGAAGAAGATCGTAGGGTACATATCCCTTGTCGGACTGCTAATATCACTCGGACTTGTGCTCAAGGACTGGGACGTCGACGCCGTATTCACTGGCGCACCGTTTTATAATGCGATCGTGGTCGACCCGTTCTCGCAGATCTTCAACGCGATGTTCCTAATCGTAGGAATCCTCGTGTGCATCGCAGCACTGGAAGGCTACGGAAAACATCCGCGACAGGACGAGTTCTACTCAATGATGCTGCTTGCAATCGTTGGCATGATGGTTGTTGCAATGTCAAAGGACCTGCTTGCACTCTTCATCGGGTTTGAGCTAGCAAGCATCGCAACATACGCAATGGCTGGATTTGACAAACGCGACCCAAAGTCAATCGAAGCTGCACTGAAATACTTCCTGATCGGAGGCTTGTCCTCATCACTCCTGGTATTCGGTATCTCCTACCTCTACGGACTCACAGGAGCAACCCACATCGACCTGATAGCAGCAGCATTCGCTGAAACCCCTGGTCTGGCTGCAACACCCGCAGCACTGCTTGCGATGGTTATGCTCATTGCAGGTTTCGGGTTTAAAATGGCGTTTGTGCCATTCCACATGTGGGCACCGGACACCTACGAAGGCGCACCATCGATCGTGTCAGCACTCCTTGCTGCAGGATCAAAAAAGATGGGATTTGCCGCGGCATTCAGGGTCTTTATCGTCGGTCTTGTTGCGATGAAACTAGACTGGTACATCGCATTCATGATCCTTGCGGTCGTGACAATGACAGTCGGTAACATCCTTGCAGTCGTGCAAACAAGCGTCAAACGCATGCTTGCATACTCATCAATCGCACACGCCGGATACATAGCGGTCGTCTTCGTAGTCGTGGCTTATGCCAAGGCACCGGACGCAGCTGTGAACCTCGCGGTTACAGGCGGACTAATGCACGCATTCTCACATGCAATCGGAAAAGCTGCCGCATTCATTGCTGTTGCAGCGATCGGATACATGATCCTGTCAAAAGACAAGGTCGACGACCCAAACCATGTCAGCAACTACGACGGTCTTGGAAAACGCGCTCCAATAACAACATTCCTCTTTGCACTACTGCTCTGTTCACTCGCAGGAATCCCACCACTCTTCGGATTCACAAGCAAGTTCGTGCTCTTCCTCTCAACAATCGAGGCAGGACTACTCGGACTCGCGATAATCTGCGTGCTGAACTCAGCACTCTCAGTGTACTACTACGCGAAGGTCGTCATGAGAATGTACTGGGGCGAGCCAAAAGGCGAGGCGTTCGTTGAACCATCAACATACGTCTTCGTGCTGGCAATCGCAGTGATCGCACTAATCGCACTATTCTGTGCACCAGGCGACCTCGTATACCAGTGGGCCGCAGTAGCAGCACAAGCAGTAACAGGAGTGTGATACGTATGCTAACAGAAGGACTATACAGAAAAATGATTGATGCGTGCCACACAAGAATCCAGTTCGAAACCGTCTACGGTGACATGGATCTTGTCTACCACACAATCGAGCGAAGCTCCAAATGGGCATCCCGCCTAAAAGCAATCGCAGAAGCAGAGGAAGACACAGAAATGGCAGATTGCACACTCGCAACAAACAACCTGTTCCTCTCAACAATGCGAGGCGAGACCAGCATCAAACAGTTCAAAGACCGAATCTGGGAACTCAAACGCAAGTACCCAGAGGTCTTCAAACGAGGCAGAATCGACAGTGGAACCCCCGAAGGCGCTGTAGAAGCCATCATCTTCCGGGTCGAGTACATGATCAACCGCTACGATGTCAAGTACCCGAGCTTCGATATGCACAAGAGCAACGACAGGTGAGGTGACCAAAAAATGGTAACACGAGGCTGGGACACAAAAGAATGCATCGAACACTTCATGCACGACAAAACCGAAGCAGGCGCCGCAAAACTATTCATCTGCCTACAAGACAACCGCGAGGCAATGGTCTGGGACGACGACCTCAAACGACTCCGAAACATGGCAGAAGAATGGGACAACACCTGGGCACCGCTAATGGAGGAAATGACCGAACTCCTCAAAATCAAGGACTGGGACTCATACGTGCAAATGAAGACAAAGTACAACCTGACACAGTACTGAAAGTGCGTTAAGGATATGGGCGCTATGATGCGCTCATATCTGTTTTCTTTTTTTGGTTTGAGCTTTATACCATGGAGCAATGCGAAAACGACAAACAACACAGAACACACCGTAAGAGAAGCCAGGAACAAAGACATACCCGCACTTATCCGGCTGTTAGAAGAACTATTTTCAATAGAAAAAGTAACGTGCGTCGAGGGTGTGGTTAATAAGGGCGCGTCCATATTTGTTTTCTTGTATCCGACATTCCGCACGTATCTGTTAATGTGGGAAACCTGGGATATGATAGATACGCAACTCAAGCGAAAAGAACGTCTATAACCACACATATCAAAGAGAGATCTGGTGATGCTGATAATGCCAATTGTAGTAAATTTACCATCCGAATTCAAGACCATATATACCAACATCCTCAAAACAACGCCGAGGGAGGGCACAATCAAATTAATCACCAATGAACTAAAAAGACAATCACTGGAATATATGCTGATCGAAAAAAAACTTGCTAAAAAATACGGGATGAGTTTTGATGAATTCAAAAGAAATGAAATAGTCAAAAAAGAAAACTATTCGTTTGAGGTCGAAGAGGACTATTGCGATTGGGAACTGGCAATCGATGGAATCGCAACAGTCAAAAAAGAGATTCAAAACATAGCGAAATGTACATGAATCTCGATGAAATCATCGAATGTGTTGAGTCCGCATCTGCTGAATATTCACTGAAGGTTGATATTCTTGCAAGAACCAAGAACGCAGTTAAAATACGATTGAAAATTTCTCAGATAATCTTCGTTCAGTTCTATCACCATCAAAAGTCGAATACCTATAATTATGTTCTTGTTGGGTGGAACAGACGACTTTACGGAAGAGATTCAGTTGGAAACAAGTGGCACAGACATCCATACCACAATCCTCAGGAACATGATATAAGTCGTGAAGGTGTGAGCAAGGTTACACCATCAGAGTTCCTTGAAGAAGTGCTTGAGATATTGAAAGAGGAAAAACTAATTTAAATTACTGTATGTGTTTAGCTCCCCCGCATAACCACTCATTCTACTGTTCTTCCGGATCGATCCGAAACACATTCTCGACCACAAAATTTTTATATTATTACTGTAATAGTCTTCTGAGAGGATGTTTATATTATTACTGTAATAGTCTTCTGAGAGGATGACGGACAAGAACGTAATCATTAAGCAACTTCAAGACGCTATTGACCAACTCAAGCGTGAGAATGAGTCGCTTAAAGGACACATAAAGGAGCTTGAAGCCAAACTGGCTATGCATGATAATGCGCATACTCCACCAAGTCTGAAGCGTGGCGGCAAGCGCAAAAAGGATCAGGATGCAGGCGATAGGAAGAAGCCGGGGCAGAAGAATGGGCATAAGGGTGTGACAAGACCTCCTGCAAAGCCGGATAGGCAGGTGGATGTTATGAAAGATCGATGTCCTGACTGTGGGGCTGAGCTTGGTGTTCCGGTCAGCGTGGAATCGAGGATTATTGAAGAGATTCCTGAGCCACAACCGGTTATTGTCACCGAATACAAAATTGCACATTATACCTGCCCACACTGCCAGAAGGAAGTGGTTGCAACCGATGCATGTTGTCCAAAAGAAGGTAGATTCGGTAACAACACGATTGTTCAGGCGGCACTGCTGAAATATGAGGATAGACTGCCCCACAGGAAGATTCAGAACACGATGATGCGGCAGCATGGATTGAAAATTAGTCCTGCTACAATACTTGATCTCACTCGTCGTGCCGCCGATGCAGTTCAAT
>RXIK01000046.1 GCA_004211975.1 Methanosarcinales archaeon
GGAGAATAACACCCGCCCGCTTTAACCCGCGGGCTTGCGTGCGCCCGGGAGACGCTCGAAAGCGCTGGGCAGGGGACAGCAGGACGCGTGCCGCATGGGCATTCTGGGGATGTGGCAGGTGGCAGGCAGCGGCAGCAGAACAGCGCAGGCACCTGGGCGCATGGGCGGGCAGTTCCGGGCAAGATTGCATACGTTTTTGCGAAGAGTGAGAGTTCGTAGCACGAATTCCGAAAGGTTTATAATGGGGGGCGTTTGGAATGTGCCCGTCTGGTGTAGGGATAGCGAGTAATCGCTTGGGATAGCGCATAAGGCAAAGTTTCGATGAACTGATCTATGTAAGCTAGGCACCTGCACCGAAGAGGGGCGACATAAGAACAAGGGAGGACAATACATGGAAATACGAGGAATCGTAACAACAACAGTGCTAATCTTAGCACTCATTACTATATCTACAGCATCTGCTGAGTCCATTTGCTGGGTAGCGAACACAAGTTGGGATGCCCTTGATGTAGGAGATCATGCGCAACCGGCATTTGCGGATCTGGATGGTGATGGTGACTAGGATCTGCTGATCGGTGAACTGTATGGCGAGTATGGCTACGAGAACATATGCCCATGTACCCCACCTGACACCACCCCGCCTGTTATAACCATCACAACGCCGGTGCCTTACGGGCTCTACACCGTGGGAATGACGCTTAACTTCTCGGCAACCGACGACGAGAGCGGCGTTGCCACTATCAGTGGGAACCTGACAAACACAAGCGGAGTGTCACAGAACGTTGACAGCGGCTTTGCGCCTGCAGTCGGAGTCTATACACGCTGGTTGTAACAGCTACCGACAACGCAGGCAACATAAACGTCAGTGATCCGGTCTTCTTTGTGGTCTACGACCCTGAAGGAAGTCGTGCGACAGGTGAAGGCTGGTTCGATCCTGCGGGTGAGAGCGAGAAAGCCGACTTCGAGTTCACAGCCAAGTACAAGAACGACGTATCTACAGGCTATCTGGGCTTCAAGGATAATGATGCTGAGATCAAGCTCAAGAGCACGTCCATCGACTGGTTGGTGATAAGCGCAGCGAGCGCCCAGTTCCAGGGCACGGGAACGATTAAAGGCGATGAGGGCTTGTGTACACCTTCAGGGTGCAGGTGGAGGACAACAGCGATCACTTCAGAAGCGAAAGAAGAAAAGACTTTATTATGTTACAAAACGAGTATTCTCTGGTGAAATGAGATGGATAGTTCATATGGAGACCTGAATATTAAGGCGCTGTTTATGGAAATTGTTGGGAAGTTGGAGCGAATCGAGGAAAAACTGGACGAAGCCACGTATCTTCAGGAAGAATTTTTCAAATCAGACTTTGTAGAACGGGTGAAATCTGCAGAAAAAGATATATCAGATGGCAAATACCTTGAATTCGAAAGTATGGATGATTTCTTGGATAGTGTTGAAACATGACATACAATGTCATCGCACACCCGAGAGTTCAGAAGGACTTTAAAAAGTTATACTGGAAAGATAAGGTTCGCTATACACATCTGAAAAAAGACTTAAAATCATCGCAGAGAACCCCGAAGTTGGTAAGCCTCTTCGAAACGTTTTAAAAGGTAAATGGAGGGTTCATATTGGGTCTTCCGTACTTATTTATGAAATCGATAAGAAAAATAACAGAATAGTGCTTTTGGATTTCGAACACCACGATAAGGTCTATAAATAATTCGAGCGCAGTCGGGATTTCGTTTGCGTTCGCATATTTAGGGGTCCTGCCGGTCTTGGGCGCGTCTGCGTGTGGCGGATGTTTGCGAAAAGTAAAATTGCGAGCGGAAGTTTTGGAAAACGAACACAATCGAGGACGCAAAGCCAAAGAACGCCACCGGGATGAGCAATATGAGTATATGCAAACTCGCGTCTGCCAAAAGATTCCGCGCTCCGAACCACTCCCGCCGGCACAGATTGCATCCATGGCGGCACCGGACCGCGAAGCGTGCGGGCGCCCGGGAGACGCTCGAAAGCGCGGGGCTGTGGGCAGCGAAACCTCGGGCGCAGGCACCGGCACCCGGGCAAGAGTGCATACGTTTTTGCGAAGAGTGAGAGTTCGTAGGGTGGCGTTAAGCTCTGGTCGCACATCCAACTGACACTTTGTAAAAAAAGCTCAAGTTGTGGCGGTGCTGTGTATATGTCGTTTTGTGGCAATCCCTACCCTCAATCACTCAAATCCGGCAGCTGACCGATACATTCTTTGGCACGACCGCGGAAGTTAGATCTCATGCCAGACACGATCATCAAAAATGCGCGGATACTCTGGAAAAACGAGCTTCAGAGCGCGGATATTACAATAACGGATGGAAAGATCGAGAAAATTGGAAAAAACACCCCCCGAGATGGTAACACGATTGATGCCCGTGGAGCACTGGTACTTCCCGGAATAATCGATGTCCATGTTCATTTCAGGGATCCCGGGCTTACACACAAGGAGAACTGGTACACTGGCTCATGTGCTGCCGCTGCCGGGGGGGTGACAACGGTTATCGACCATCCGAATACAGTGCCGCCGACGCTTGATAAAAAATCATTCAAACTAAAGCTCACATCTGCAAAACGCAAGTCAATCATTGATTTTGGGATTAACGGTGGTGTTGTGCCTTCGTCAGACCCCCAAAAAATGCAGGAACTGTGGAACCTTGGCGTGACTGCATTCGGAGAGATATTCATGGCGGACGGCGAACTTGCAGTTGGGGAACCTGATCTTGAACGGTTGTTAAGGTCGGTTGCAGAACTCCGGGCAGTTGCATGCATTCATGCAGAGAACGGGGAACTGTGCAGCCATTTCACCGAGGAATTGCGGGGGATACGTCGCCCGGATATATATTCACGCGCTCGCCCGAACATTTGCGAGGCGATCGCGATTGAGCAGGTGCTTGAGATGCAAGAGGCATCAGTGCAGCGGAGCGGCGTGAAAGTTCGTGACGACGCCCCTGCGCGGACACATATATGTCATCTGAGCACGAGAGAAGGGGTTGGCGTGATCAGGCGGATGCGATATGGGCAAAAGGAAGTTCCATTCACGTGTGAGGTTGCGCCGCACCATATTTTCCTGCAGCATAAAGACTGGGATCGTCTTGGAACATTTGGGAAGATGAATCCGCCGCTCCGAAAACGGTGTCTTCAGCACCTCTGGAACGCGCTTAATGACCGCACAATTGACATCATTGCATCGGATCATGCGCCGCATACTGAAGAAGAGAAACGGGCTAACATCTGGGACGCGCCTGCTGGTGTTCCTGGCGTTGAGACGATGTTTCCGCTGATGCTTAATGCGGTAAAGCAAAACCTGGTCCCGCTCTGGCGGGTGATCGAAGCGATGACTTTAAAGCCTGCGCAGATCTTCGGACTCACGGGAAAGGGCAGGATTGCGAAAGGGTACGATGCGGATCTTATTATTGTTGACACAAGGAATGTCAGGGAGATAAAGGGCGAAGAACTTCACAGCAAAGCTGGATGGACTCCGTTTGAGGGAAAGGAAGGGATATTTCCGGAGATGGTCATGTCCCGCGGGGAGATCGTGTATGATGGTGAGATTGCAGGCAGGAAGGGGCGGGGAAGATTCCTGTGCGGGAAAGGGTTGGATGATCGCGCGGCTGAAGCGCAGGATTAACATAGGAGGGTTGTGGTCTTTCTCGTGGAAATTGGTGTGGTCACGTGGTTATACTATGGCACACAACATAACTGCGATTTTTATAATTTTGCGTATGTCAACACCGCCCACGGCATATTTGCAAAAAAGTTCGGTTTGTGACGATGTGAAGTATAAACACACATTTCTAAGAACGTTAGACCGTCTTACGTACGCACGACTGCCAAGATATATTGCTATCAATCTAAAAAGTCATTTACACAGTTAATCTGCAAATAGTATCAAAAAGATCCTGATGCTGTGAACGCGATATTCTGATTTTGGGTTATGGGGGGTTAGACGTCCTTGTTTTTCGCCTGATAATCCTGAATTGCCGCATACAGCGCGTCAGCCGCAAGATTTGAGCAGTGTAGTTTCACTGGTGGCAGTCCGCCAAGCGCATCAGCCACATCATCCCTTGTGATGGCAAGAGCCTCATCGAGCGTTTTTCCAACTGCAAGTTCTGTGATCATGCTTCCTGTTGCAATTGCTGCGCCGCATCCGAAGGTTTTGAACTTGATATCTGTGATCTTGTCATCCTTGACCTTAATATGAACCTGGGTCACATCCCCACAAACCGGGTTGCCAAACTCACCGGTTCCATCTGGATCGGGGATATCACCGACATTTCGCGGATTTAAAAAATGATCCATTACTTTTTCGCTGTACTCCATTCAATCACCTTCTTGTAAGTGGGGATATTGCCCGTAGCTTTTCGATGATGGTGGGGAATACCTCGAGCACGTATTTAATTTCTTTTTCTGTGTTTTCTCTGCCGAGTGTGAACCTGATTGATCCATGTATGTCCTCCGGGGGGATTCCGAGTGCAAGGAGTACATGGGATGGGTCAAGCGATGCGGAAGAGCATGCAGATCCGGTGGATGCCGCGATTCCCTTTAGATCAAGGTGTATCAGCATAGCTTCTCCCTCAACAAACATGAATCGTAGGTTTGCGTTGTTCGGGAGTCTTTTTGCCTGGTGACCATTCAGAAACACATCGTCAATTGAGTCAAACATCCCGTTGATTAGCATGTCCCGTAATTTCATCAGATGCGCTGTGTCCGACTTGAATCGTTCACATGCAAGCGAGGCTGCCTTTGCAAAGCCAACGATACCAGGAATGTTCTCGGTGCCTGCCCGAATGCTCATCTCGTGACTGCCACCGTACATTAGCGGGTTAATCTTCAGTCCTTCCCTGACATACAGGGCGCCAACACCTTTTGGTCCGTATATCTTGTGTGAGGAGAGTGAAAGCATGTCAATATTCATCTTCCGTACATCGAGCTCTGTTTTGCCAAACGACTGGACTGCGTCGGTGTGAAAAGGGATTTCGTGGTCTGCTGCTATGGCGCCGATCTCGTTTACTGGCTGGATCGTGCCGATCTCATTGTTTGCGTGCATCACTGAGATCAGCCGGGTCTCGCGGGTGATTGCGGATTCAACATCACCGGGGTCAACCAGTCCGTCGGCATCGACCGGTAGATATGTGACATCGCAGCCTATGCGCTCTAGATACTGGCATGTCTTGAGTATTGCGGGATGTTCGATTGAACTGGTGATGATGTGCCCTTTGTGCTCCCGCAGAACTCCTCTTAGCGCAAGATTATCTGATTCTGTGCCGCCTGATGTAAATATGATTTCTTCAGTGTTGGCACCGATTGCGTCTGCAACCTCTTCTCTTGCGCGGGTAAGCGCCTGATTTGCGTCCCGCCCCAAGGTGTGCAGACTTGATGCATTACCAAATCTCTCTGTAAAATAGGGGGTCATTGCCTGCATGACCTCGCGGTCCACCGCGGTGGTGGCGGCGTGATCCAGATAGATTTGTTTCATAGATTATATCTTACACATTATACTCTATGTTATCTATTATATATCGCACACGTTATATTTTGATCTGGCTGGCTGAAAAGCCTCTAGCTATAAGGATATCTTTTATGCGATCTTTGTGATTGCCTTGCAGCTCTATGGTCTCGTTCTTAACGGTTCCGCCGCACGCAAATCTGGATTTCAGGTACGTTGAAAGTTCGTGCAGATCGATCTCGTGCGAATCGATTCCGTCGACGACTGTGACCTCTTTTCCATATCTCCGTCGTTTTACCTTGATGGTGATCCACTGTTGCTCTTTTGCCACCTCTTCGCAGATGCACAGTTCCTTTGGCAATCCACATACGATGCACATTTCTGAACTCATTGTCTGGGTGATACCTCCGAAAGTTATGTGTTATAACAAATCGTGAACAGACTTGAGCACAATGTTATTAAAAGATGATGGTACTCACATCGCAACTCACATCGAGCACGCGACCAGTGCGGTCTCCATGATGCGCGGGCTGATGCTCAGAAGAGACATTCCCGACAATTACGCCATGATCTTTACATTCTCAAAGCCAGGGACCGTCTCTGTACATATGCTGTTCATGCGGTTCCCGATCGACGTTATTTTCCTGAACAAAGATAAAATCATCATCGATATCGCAAGATTAAACCCGTGGACCGGTCACAAGCGCGTCAGAGGCGTTACATATTTCATAGAGATGAACGCAGGAACCTTTGAGAAGTACGGACTTGTTTGCGGAAGCCAACTGGTCTTTGACACGAACCGATAAACATCACAGCGTGAACACATCGTTACCCAGTTTCCGGATTATGCATCCGGGAATGTCCACCGCAAATTCTACCTCATCGATGATGTATCCATCACCAGTCGCAACGATCAAGCCACAGTGCTTCAGATCGAAATCAACGTGTCTCGACGTTCTTGCATCACCCAAAAGCGAATATTCAGAGAGTAACCCGCGAATATACCGTGCAAGCAAGCCGCTCTTACTGATCTGAGCATCAAAGAGAAAGGTGACCGAATCCGGCTCGTGTTCAGAGAGCATCTCAAAAATCTGCCTGCAAACACCCCGATCCGGATTTTTATAGTTCCTGAAAACCCCCCTAATATCCCGTATGAACCCGTCATCACATAGAAACACGGGTTTTCCCAAGATCACACTCTCTGTTGCGATAATAACGTTATACCCATCAACCAGGAGGTTCTTTCCCCGGATATCAGCGCACGACATCTTTTTGCTGACGCGGGATGCTGCGATCCCGGGCTCAATCACAACCCGCATCAGTATATATCGATCCTGACTTGCCAACCGGTAATGATCGCTCACAAACCGTATGACACCTGTGCGCGGGTAACCTCTTGAGAGCAGGTGCCTGATATCATCTGCTGCAAGACGCATCGCTGACTCAAGTGTCCGGACGGTCATGGCATGTGAATTGGTTGTTTGGTTGACGTTATAGGTTGCACAATCCACCCAGCCCAATACTTGCTATTAGTGCTGCAACCATAGCAAACAGCAATACTCCGAGTATTATTAGGATGATTATCGGTATGAATACCGCTATCGCAGATTTTCCCATTGTTAGGTTGTGAACAAAGGTTCCGCCAACGATGCTGAGGTAGATCGCGTAAAGTCCGAGGATCCATCCGACGATCGGTATCCATGAGACCGCGGATATTGCTGATGCGTATGATACTGTGCGAACCGTGCCCTCGTAACTTCCGGACCCGCCAACGATCTTGAAACAGATGTGAAGTATCAGTCCACCGATGAATATCCCAACAATTCCAAGTATTGGCGCAGCAATGACTGCTCCAAACAGGCTGCCAAACGAGATGAGTGCGGCTCCGATGCCGGCAATCAGGTAGTTTATGGCTGCGAACTTTAGTGGCTCTTCATACCCGCCTGACGTTGGCATCTCCTTGTAGAAGTCGCCTGGCGTGGTTATTACCTTCTTCCATGTCTCGATGAATTCGTCTATGAATTTGCTCATAGCTTGACCTCCCTTATGATACGTTATATTGATTCATGCCATATAAATCTTTGGTATACAATCCCCTCAAAGAAACCGGTTATATCTCTGATTCAGCTATCAGACCCGTGCTCATACTGTTTGCCTGGCAACCAGAATCATGCTCCGGGTGGCTCACTGTTCTGCCATTAGCATCACTATTAGCGCCTTCTGGACGTGCAGTCTGTTCTCTGCCTGGTCCAGCACAGCGGAGTGTGTGCCATACAACACTTCGCCTGTGATCTCTTGACCGCGATGCGCTGGTAAGCAGTGGAGCACGATGCAATCAGGCTTTGCATTATTCAGTAGGTTGTCATTAACCTGGAAACCATCGAAGTCACGTAACCGCTTTTGTTCTTCAGTTTCATCGCCCATCGAGACCCAGACGTCGGTGTAGAACACATCAGCTCCTGCCGCAGCTTCTGCTGGATTGTGTGTGATCATGACATTGCCGCCGAGTTCGCGGGCGTGTTTCATGGTAGCTGGGTCGGGCTCGTATCCGGCGGGACATGCTATTGAAAGGCGCATACCAGTGAGTGCGCTTGCAAGGATTAGCGAGTTGCACACATTGTTTCCGTCCCCGATCCATGCGACGTGCAAGCCCTGAAAATCGCCTTTACGTCCCCTGATCGTGAGTAAGTCGGCAAGCAACTGGCATGGGTGTTCTGCGTCGGAGAGCGCGTTGATCACCGGGATATCTGAGCATTTCGCAAGTTCACGTACTGTTTCATGGCTGTAAACCCGTGCGGTGATCGCATGTACGTATCGTGAAAGCACCATTGCGGTGTCGCAGATCGTCTCGCTACGTCCGAGTTGGAGATCATCGGAATTTAGATACAGTGCGTGTCCGCCGAGTTCAGTCATTGCAACCTCAAAAGAGACTCGTGTACGGGTGGATGACTTCTCAAAGATCATGGCAAGACTCTTGCTCTCAAGAGGGGTCTGCGCGTCGTGTTTGCCGCGTTTTTCTTTCAGTTTGAGGGCGAGATCAAGTAGTTGCAGGATCTCCTCGCGTGTCAGGTCTGCTATGGAGATCAGGTTCTTTGGCATCATCCAGTGGTAACCTCGCAGCCGTCAGCGGTAACGATCACTGTGTGTTCTGCCTGTGACACAAGTGCACCAGTAACTTCAGTTAAAACCGGGTAAGACTCAATTAACCCGGATTTTTCCAGATTTCGGAATGTGAAATCGATCTTCTCTCTGGAAAACCACCTTTTTGCAAACGGAAGTGTCCTGTATTCTATTATCTCTTTGAGTAGTGCTCTTGCTCTTGGGATGCGTGGAAGTGGTGGGTTCTCGGTTACAAGATGATAGATCTCGGATCGTTGAGTGTCCCGGATCCTGCCTGCACCGTCCGTGGCAAAGGGCTCGATTGCGACCACTTGTCCCTCAACAAGCACGGTTCCACCGCGTATGGGGATGTTCGGGATGCTTGGTGGGGCATGTGTGAGGTATCTCCCAAGCCCGTGTCCTGTGAGGTTTGCGATTGGCTTGTAGCCAAACTCGCTGATCTCGCGCTCGATAGCTGCCCCAATCTCGGCGGTGTTGATTCCCGCGTGAATCATGTTGATTGCTGCTGCAAGCCCGGCAGTCGATGCCTCTACAAGTTCAGGGTGGTCGGAAAGATCGACCGTCATGGCAGAATCCGCGATATAGCCATCGATATGTACGCCGATGTCGAGTTTTACCATGTCCTCGCCAAACACCAGGGTGTCGTCTGCACCCGGCGTGTAATGTGCGGCATCCTCATTTCTCGAGAGATTGCATGGAAATGCCGGCTGTCCGCCAAGACTGCGTATTAGATCTTCTGCGAAAGTGGCGGTTTCAAGGGTGCTTGCGCCCACCACTATCTTTTTCGCTGTTTTCTCACGCACCTCTGCGAGAATTCTTCCAGCCTGCCTGTGTTTCTTAAGTTCCTCGTGTGTGTGATGATTGTTCATGATACTCCACAAAAAAAAGAAAATGAGACCGCCCGAAAGACAATTGTCATGTTTTCGGGCGGCTGAGTGTTCGGCTCTAACTATGAAATCACTGAAAACTCACATTTTCAGAATTTCAATCGCCCGGTTAATGTCTTCTGCTTTGACGGTCTTTCTACCTGCGTGCTTTGTCTCGATGATCGCTTCCTTAGCGATCTTTATGCCGATATCTTCAAGCACTTCGGTCAGGGCGCCGCGTGCCGATTCACTGACCCGAATGTCTCCGTCTGATGCAGTTCGTATAAGTCGCTCAACTGGAGCCAACGGTATTATCTTCTTTGCCATTTGTTTGTATCTCCTTTTGTGGTCTGATTTGGTTCACAACTAATCGGTGCGTATTTGATTTTATGCACCGACACCAAGCACATAACGATGCACAGAATAGACCACTATTCTATGATCATATTAATGCATGGTGTTGTTATGTACTTACTTTTTGAAATAAGGTCTATATATAGTTTTTGATCAACATCCACGTTATGGTGGAAAATATCTTTGAGAAACTGAATTTATGATCTCCATGCATGATAAATCATCGTGTAAATAAATTCATAGAGATTACCCATAGAAACATCCATAAGATATTGTATCATATACTGATTGGTCATGATAACTATAACCGGATTAACACTGAAAACCCCAACGTTACTTGCCGCGGGAATCCTTGGAACCACGGGTGCATCGCTACTGCGAGTTGCGCGCAATGGTGCAGGTGCAGTTGTCACAAAATCCATTGGGTGCGATCCAAAAGCAGGACATTCGAACCCGAGCATGATTAAGACTGAATGCGGATTTTTAAACGCGCTTGGGCTGCCGAATCCGGGCTATCAGCAGTATCGCGAAGAGCTGCAGATAGCAAGCGCGGCAGGGGTCCCGGTGATTGTAAGTATCTTTGGTGCTGATGCCCGGGAATTTACGAAGGTCGCAGTTGGGCTGTGCGATGTGGCTGATGCGATCGAGCTGAACCTGAGCTGCCCACATGCAGATCGATACGGAGCCTCTGTTGGTGTTGACCCATCTATTGTTAGGGAGATTACATCATCGGTCAAAGAGGCAGTTGACATCCCGGTCTGGGCGAAACTAACGCCAAATGTCACAGAGATCACAGAGATCGGGCTTGCCGCGCAAGAGGGTGGCGCGGACGCCGTGGTTGCCATTAATACTGTGCGGGCGATGGCTATTGATATTGAGTCGGGACACCCGATCCTTGGCAACAAGTTCGGCGGGCTTTCAGGGACCGGGGTCAAGCCGATCGCGGTAAAATGCGTGTATGACCTCTATGCCGCGCTCGATATCCCGATCATTGGCGTCGGCGGAATCTCGTGCTGGCAGGATGCAATCGAGATGATGCTGGCAGGTGCAAGTGCGGTGCAGATTGGATCTGCCGTGCATGTTGGGCTTTCGGTCTTTGCAGAGGTTGCGGAGGGTATCAGTGGTTATTGCCTTGCGAATGGCTGTGAGGTTGAGGATATTTGCGGGATGGCGCATAGGGTTGGTGTGGCGTGATATTGGGTTGTGGTGGTGCCCCACGCCCAAGCACTATTTTTACCGATTCACGCCACCACCCACGAAAACAATTTTGTTTATTCCGTGCCAGAACTTCTAATTGATTATTGTGCATTTTTATAATAATAATAATAATACCTGAATGAAATATGATATATAGAACTACAGATGGCATAGGGAGTTATAGCTGAATATAACCTGTTTTAAGAGTGTTTAATTAATATTGTGCGGATATCCACGTATGAAACCACAAGTTACGTGAGCACACACTTCTACAATGGGTTTTGCGAGTAATATGCGATCAGAACAATGCAACACCCATCAGCGGGAGACTTCTTATTATTTTCTGGTTACCCAGGGTTGTCTTGTAAGCACAACTGATAAAATTGAGCGCTAGCTATCTGAAAAGTCATTTATATCGTTAATCTGTGAAATCAGTGTTAATCTGTGGCTAAAAGTTTTATTTGCCACATATTAACACTGATTCCACTGATTTCGGAAGTCATATCATGCCACTGTTTGCAGGATTGGCATCATGTTGTTCAACCGACCAGAACAAATTAAAAAGTCTC
>RXIK01000118.1 GCA_004211975.1 Methanosarcinales archaeon
GATACATCACCATCCAAAGTGACCATTTGCTATCACCATGGACATATTCACCTTGAATAGTTAAAAGTTTCAGATAGGGTGTATTCTATCTTATCACTAGAAAATTGAACAGTGCCGTAAATCGCCCGACAAAAATGAGCGATGAATTAGCCGAAATATTCAAAATCTTGAAAATCGAGGTGCCGCGGCACAATATGAAGCTAGAACCTTACCCCTACACCGCGGAATAAATGCGAAATTAAGGTAACTACTCAGGTACCTAAAACCACTATCAAAGGACTTCGCTATGCAGGAACCATCCGGGATGTAGTGAATACTATAACCAAACCGGGAATTTAACCGCAGAGTGCGCAGAGGGACGCGGAGGGGAAATAAACGGTTAAACACTCCGCGTTCCTCTGCGCCCTCCGCGGTTATTTTTTCTTACCAGAAAGTACCGAATCGCAATCGGGCGACTAATCATGGGTTGGATATAGTCTTCGGTATTTTAGGATTTAGGAGATAATCGGGTGGCTGCGGCTGTTTTTTGGGTTCCTAAAGTTGAGCTACAAACGTAGTCCTTCATTTCATCAGAACTTACAAAAAAACTCGGTGCAGAATAGAAATTACATACTTTCTTACACATATAATAAGAGCATGGATGGAAAAAACGAAATTTATGAATAATTCAACGCGATTCAGGACAAAAAAATGATTGAAAGATTTTGGTTTCGATTATTATACGGGGGAATGTCTGCAATATGTGCTGGAGCTCCGGCTATTTCCTGGCAGGCGGCGCAAAGGTTGTAAACCATAGAATCCATCAGAACCAGTCATTTTCCATGTAATACCGCCCCACAACCTCCACAATATTCCTGACATCGCACTTGATCCCATTTCTCGCAAGTCCATGTTTGAACTGGAGTTCACAGCTTGGGCAGGTGGTAACAACCACATCAGGCGCGATCTCCCGGATCTCAGCTGCTTTTCGGTCAAATATCTTAAGAGATATCTCGGGATGCATGAAGCTGTACGTTCCAGCCCCGCCGCAGCACCCATCGCCAAGCTCAACAAAATCAGAGACGATGCGCTTCAGTAACTCACCCCCATTAACACCAGTAGCTGCAAGATGGCAGGGGTTGTGATATGCCACGCGGGTGTCCAGTTTCTTTCCTGAAAACGCCTTTTCATCAAGATGCTTTAGCAGAAACTCGCCGATGTCATAAGTGATCCGGGATACTCTCTCCGCAGCTCTGCGGACGCCATCGTCATCATTGTCTTTTAACAGTTCCGCAGATTTCCTTAGCATCATCGTGCAGGATGCACAGGCAGTTACGATGGCGTCGTACCGCGTGTCTGAAAACACAGAGACATTCTTTCTTGCAACGTCCCTTGCAAGATCATACATGCCCTGTTCTATCATTGGCAGCCCACAACACTGTTGTTCCGGGACAACGACATTAAACCCGCTTTTTTCAAGCACCCGGATCATCGAGTTAAATACGTCGTCATCAAGGATCTTGGACGCGCATCCTGCAAATACTGCCACATTCAGCGAATTGCCCGCGGTTATGTCAGCGGTTACGTTAGGTTTAGGTTCAACCGCCGGTATAGCTCCTTTCCGGAATCGGGGGATCGATCGTTTCAGGAGCGTTTTTGCTACGGGGTTTGTGATCGGACGCATCCTCCCAAAAACTCGTGCATACCTGCTGAATCGATCCTGGTCTGATGCCCACGTATGCATTGTTTGTCTGACCAGCAGAGGTGCGGTCTTCTGTGTGAATAGTAGTTCACCGACGCTCGCGTGGCTCGGGCATCTTGTCGCACACCTCAGGCAACCAAGACAGAGCTTAAGCATCTTTGCTGACTGGTGTGATTCTGCTGTTGTGGTTTGTTTAAGCTTTCCGAACCGTAGAAGCTGGATAAACGATCTTGATCCGGTTTCCCCACCCATTACGGTTGATATCGGGCAGACTGACTTGCAGTATCCACAGTTGACGCATGGTTGTTCAAACTGATTTATATATTTTGTTGGATATTTGATGTCATCGGTGATCTCCCTATCACTGAACATGACATCAGGATTCAGGAGGTCTTGAGGATCAAACATATCCTTAATCTGCCGCATATAGTCATATATCGGCTTGCCCCACTCCCTCTCAAGAAACATCGTCCTCAGGCGACCCATCCCGTGCTCGCCAGTCATGGTTCCGTTATATCTGAACACTGCATCATACACGCGGTCCACAAGTCCCGGGAGCAGATCAATGTTCTCGGGATCGTTTAAGTTCAGCATTGGTCGGATGTGAAGATTTCCCGATCCTGCATGCCCATAAATCGCAGATATAATGTTATACTCGTCAAATATCTTGTGCAGGTCAACTATCAGGGGGGCAAGATCAGATATCCGGACAGCAACATCATCAATGAATGCATCAGGTTTTGTGTCAGGATCATAGTTTGTCAGGATAGGGACAAGCGCTTTCCTAACTGCCCACACCTTCTCCTGCATGAGAGCATCTTCTGCTTCGGACGCAACTTCTCCAAAGATGTCATAACGGTCATCAATCAGTTTTTCCAGATCACGTATCCTTGATCTACGATCATCCCCCTCAAACTCAACAAAAAGTGCACTCACCCCCGCATCCGCAGGGATCCCCATATCAGGGTACTCGGACCGCACAATACCAAGTGATGTTGAGTCCATCATCTCAACCTTCGCAGGACCGAGTTTGTTGATGTGCTGCACAGCATCGCCAGCATCATACAGGCTCCTGAAGTATATCACACTGATAGACTTTCCTGCAACGATCGGAAGGACTTTCAGCCGTATTCTCGTAAAAATACCGAGCGTTCCAACACTTGAAGACATCAGGTGCGCTATCATCTCTCCCACGTTCTCATAATCAAGCAACGCTCTGATATTGTAGCCACTTGCAGTCTTGATCTCCTTTCGCAGATCCATACGACGGGTAACATCCGGATCTGCAAGCAACAGCTTCTTTAACGTAAGCAAACCCCCCGAGATCCGGGAAGGAATAGTTTTCGGAACGGCAGTATCAATGATCTCACCTTTTGCAGATACAAACTCCACAGATACCACATAATCATCAATGGTGCCGTATTTAACGGATCGTGCACCGCTTGCCTTTGTGCCAACATTGCCGCCGATCATGCATATCTCGGAACTTGACGGGTCAGGCGGAAGAAACAGCCCTCGTTTCCCCAGATACGCCTGAAGATCATTAACTATAACACCGGGCTCCACATCCACAAAAAACTCGTCTGATTCTTGATTTTCCTCAATCATTCCAATGATTCGGTTCATATTCTTCGAGAAATCAAGAATAATCCCCTTACCAAGACAGCTCCCGGCAAGATTTGTGCCCGCAGCCCTTGGTGTAATGGGCAGTCCAAGAACCGCTGCTGCAACCACACACTCACACACATCACGGGCGTCGAGAGGGCAGACAACAGCGGACGGCAGGACCTGGTAGATGCTCGCATCGGTTGAATAACAGTAACGCGTCGGGTGATCGGTGCACACCTCGCCTTTCACGTTTTGAAGTGCTTTTTTGATGCGGTTCATCCCATAACCCAATGATTAAAAGCAGCGCATCGGTCTTCCGAAAACACGGCCCCTGAACCGCGGTCGCTAAACCGTTGATGCAACCTGTGCTGTTGCCAACGTTGCTGCCGGAGCAGGATATGCGTAAGTTGTTGCATAAGCATCATTACAGACTACAGTACTGACAACTTGTCAGGTCGCGCCCCTTGTAAATCACACCCCTGCATTATACCTCAGAATCGCAGCAATGCCGCCAAACGCCCGCATCAACTGATCCCCCTCCTCGAAATCAGTGGATATAAACTCCACACCAGTCCCCATCTGGTCACATAGCTCGGTTAACTCATCAACAACATCTACAGTATCCACAATCTTAAGATCAGAACTACACAACGGACATTTTTCTTCAAAGTCGTACGAGCCATATTCTCTGGTATCCTTTCTGGTATAATCACAGTTCTGGCATCTGATATCTGCACGCACCTGCCGCAGGTCCTCAGATATTAGTAGCGTACCAACAGCACCCATTGCAAGGTTTTCACGCACCTGCTGATCCCCATAAGCAACAAGCCCACCATCACTCACCAGTTCCTGCATAAATCGCTGCATAATCTTTTTCTGCTTAATAACATCCAGATCCTGCAATGCATCAGATGCAGCGTCCACAAGCTCATGAAGACCTGACTCGTCAGTATATGCAACATCAAACAACCCTATGATTTTTTTCTGCAGTTCGTGGTGTAAAAACTCGCCTTCAAAGAATTCTTCCTTTGTTGGTGAAGGCCCTCCAATCAAAACCCCTTCAAAATCCTTGTGATCAACAGATAAAAATATTTCGCTTGCGCCATTACCGATCTTCTTGTAAAAATCGTGGATTGCGATGAGGCGCAGTTGCTGGAATCTTTTCGCGCTCTGACCACCCTGTCGCTGTTTTCCGGGAACCGTGGATGTCATGCGCTTGCGTGCCTCAATGACTTTACCACGCAAAAGCCCAACAGTTGCCTCCCGCCGGTCAACAGCAAGAAGCCCGAACGTTTTTTGCTCCACAAGCATGTACTCAAGTGGCTCAAGATAAAAAGAAGAGTCACAATGATATTTATATGAGGTAATTGGCTCGGGTGGCTCGATGATTATCGTGTCAAGGGTTGTCCGATGTCCGCCAAGCTCAAGTTTTCCGCAGAAGATTACAAACCCCCTTTCAGGAGGTTTATTATAATAGCTAAGGCGGGCAAGTACTGATTCGAGTGCACTCTGCACGTTCGTCCGCGTGGATTTTGATTTGATGTTTGCAGCCTGCCCGTGCTCTGCCCTGAGCTGTGCAGTCACGTCAGAGATCAGTTTGTCATAAGGAATATAGAGCGAAATTAGTTCGGTGCCCTTCCCGGTCTTGCGGCGCATCTCTTCGAGCTGCCGCTTGAATTCATACCGCTTATGTGCCTGTGATATCGTCATACGTGTGGATTGTATCGGTTGCACATCACTTTAACTATGTGACGCTAGGTGGTGTGCGGCGGTCACAATTCAATTTATCCCTTTGCAACCCCGATCGGCACGACCTGCACCACCCTGCGTGCGACCCCTGTTTGGTGCATAACGTCCACAACTGCATCGCTTGGTTTATACACCGCGGGCGCCTCCTCTGCAAGCACGCTCGGATGCGTAGCCTTAACCGTGATCCCCTTTGCAAGCAGCTCTTTTTCGATTTCTGCTCCTTTGAACTTTCGCATTGCCGCCTTTCTGCTTCCAACTCTTCCTGCGCCGTGACATGCACTCCCAAACGTGAGTTCCATCGCCTTGTCCATGCCACATAGGATGTATGACGGCGTGCCCATGCTCCCTGGAATTAAAACCGGCTGTCCAACGCTTCTATAGGCTTTTGGGACGTCAGGGTGCCCTGCGGGAAACGCCCGGGTTGCGCCTTTTCTGTGCACATAGACCATCTGCGACTTCCCATCGATCATGTGCTTCTCAAGTTTCGCGACATTGTGCGCCACATCATAGACAAGATCCATCTCGATATCGCCAAAGAACTTGTGAAACGTCTCCCGAACCCAGTGTGTGATCACCTGTCGGTTTGCCCACGCATAGTTTGCCCCGGCACACATCGCCGTGAAGTACGCCTGCCCCTCCCTTGATTGCACGGGTGCACATGCAAGCTGTCGGTCCACAAGCTCGATTCCATACTTTTTTGACGCTTTCCCGAGTAATTTGAGGTGGTCTGTGCAGATCTGGTGTCCTGCGCCCCGGGACCCGCAGTGAATCATGACCGTGATGTCGCCAGCATGCAGCCCGAATGCATCCGCAATGTCCTGATCATAAATCTCACGCACGCACTGCACCTCCAGAAAGTGGTTTCCGCTACCAAGCGTCCCGAGTTGTGGTTTTCCACGTTTCATCACCTTATCGCTCACCAGGAGGTCTCCCGGAAGCTTGATTCCCCCGTTCTCCTCGCAGTGCTCAAGGTCATCTGCAACGCCGTATCCCTCTTCAACAGCCCAGCCCGCCCCATCCTCAAAAACCCGGCGTAACTCGGAGTCTGATACTCGAAGCTTACTCTTTGCACCAACGCCGGTTGGAACTGCGCGGAAAAGTGCGTCGATCAGTTTTCGGATCTTTGGGCGGACGTCTTTTTCGGTGAGATTCGTGCGGATGACCCTGACACCACAATTAATGTCAAAACCCACCCCCCCCGGGCTGATAACGCCATCTTCTGCGTCAAATGCCGCGACGCCACCTATTGGAAAGCCATATCCAGGATGTGCATCAGGCATCGCCATCGAGTACTTCTGAATACCGGGAAGAGTTGCGACGTTTGCAGTCTGTGAAAGTGTATCGATCTCCAGTCCCTTAAGCAGTTCGGGAGACAGGAATAACCTGCCCGGCACCCGCATCCCATCCATAAAGTCGGTGGGAACGTCCCAGATGTAGTCTGTGACCCTGGAGAGCTTTGGCATCGTCTTTTTCTTTTTCGGCTGCGTCATCATGATAAATTAATCTCCCGCACCTCTTCAAATCAGTTGTGGTTACATGGAAGAGACGCTTCATCAATACCTGGCAGCAGTCCACCCACAAAACACACATAATTAGAGAGCATCCTTCCAAGGTATCTTGATGCACAGGGGGGTAACATGGGCTATGTCAGGAAAAGATTTATTGCGGACTACACAGCACAATTGTACAACAGCAGGATGAAAAATTTATTTTCATGAGAATAGCTAAACGAGACAAATCCCCATGATATTCCCACCAGAATATAAAGCGGTTGGCGTGATCCGCACGTCGAAAACACTATCAGGGGCGCACGATGAACTCCTGCGCCGCAAAACCATCCGGAACAAAGAGTCTGAGATGTACTTCCTCTCAGAGTACTTAATCATTTTTGCATCAGACGGCTGCGCCATATACACCGTAACAAGCAAAGGATCCGGATTATTCCAAAGAGTTGCCGCGTTAGCACAGGTAGCATCAGGAGACGAAGTTGCACAACACGACGAACTCGTGAACATGCACAACCGAACCCGGCTTGTGAAAATAGCCCGTGAATACGAGACTAACACTGTGAACACAGTCATATTCAAGAGTGTGGACCAGCACCTCACATTTGTGCACAAACCGGATCTGGGCGACCTCCTCGAGATCGATGTGATCGATGTGGTGCCCCCTGTTCCAGGCTGGCTCACATACATGGTCGGAGAGCTAAGCGACTGTCTGCTCGGAGAACTCGGCGTTGTGTTTACGCATAACATCCTGGACCTGCGGCAGTTTGAGGGTGATGATGCCGTGTTCCCATGCTTCACATCCGGGCTCTCCGGACGATACCTTGACAGCGAAGAGATCACAGAGCCTGCCACCCTGATCGGCTGCGACATCTCAAAAATGATCCTTGATCAGCGGTTCCCGAATATCCACTACAAATTTATTAACATCTGCTCGCAAACCAGTGAATTATACCAGATCACAAAGCCGTTCATTGCACGCTGCTGCCAGTCTGAGCGGGCAGGGCTTGTCAAGATCAACGACATTGATGGCGTGGTTGTGCACTGGGCAGCATCCGGTTACGAGGTTGCAGATGCACTGCGGAGCCTGGTGCAAAAGGTGCGATCACAAACATAACAAATAACAACCCGGCAACACAGCAATCATGATAATCGGAATCACAGGCACGCCCGGAACCGGAAAAACATCCGCATGTGCCCTTATAAGGGGCGTGCTCGATCTGAATGAACTCATCAAGGACGAAGAGCTGCACCAGGGAGCTGACAGCAAGCGGGGCTCCCTGATCGCGGACATAGACCGGGTGTACGACCGCATCTGTGAGATTGCAGAGGGCATGGACCGGGATCTTGTGATCGAGGGACATCTCTCGCACCATGTCTGCGATGTTGCAATCGTGCTCCGACTATCCCCCGACAAACTTAAGCTGCGTCTTAAGGAGCGCGGGTATCATAGGGCAAAGATTTCAGAGAACGTTGAAGCTGAGGTGATTGACGTGATCCTTGTTGAAGCGGTCGAGTGGTGCGGGCGTGACTGTGTATATGAGATCAATACAACCGGCAAAACAGTGGAAGAGGTCGCTAAGACGATCCACAAGGTTATTGATGCAATTGGTCGCGGGATTGCGGTTGAAGGGCACGAGCCAGGATCTGTTGACTGGATGGGCGGTGTTTTGCCGCAGCGGGGGTCTTCTGATAGTTGGGGGGCATGGTTCAGAGCAACGAACTCCAAATAGTGGATATATGCCAATAGCAAGGGATATAAATGATGTTCACATAAGAACACCTGCAACAAAAATAACCGATCATATCGGCAAGTAGGGAACTATAATCATGTATCAATCATTTAAAATAACTAACTTTCGATGCTTCCATGAGTTGAATGTCACCGATCTGGAACGAGTCAACTTGATTGCCGGGGTAAATAACGCAGGAAAAACAACTCTATTAGAGGCGTTGTTCATCCACTGCGGTGCATACAACCCCCAATTAACCTTAGGACTCAATGCTTTTCGAGGTATTGGGTCGGTGACGGTCGAAATCGGACGAATGACTGAAACACCCTGGGATTCGATCTTCAGCGAATTCGATTCCTCAAAGGAGATAAAGCTGGAAGGAAATGACAAAGAAACCGGTGTTCGGGTACTTCGATTGGATATAGTCAGTCAAACAGATGAAATTGCGGAGATCGGTTCACTTATCCCGGATAGTCAGGATATGACTGGAGAAATTCCATCATCACTGGAATTTCCTCGAGTGCTCAAACTAACAAATGAAGAAAATGGACAGAACAGCTATTACATGATATTGGATCAAAGAGGCATCCGCGTTCACCCAATCCCCCCGCCACCACCATTCCCAACAATCTGGATAAGTTCCTGGAATCGTACGCCTATGAAAGAAGACGCTGAACGTTTCGGGAAACTGGAGCTCAAAGATCAACTAGACGTACTCACAAACGCGCTGAAGATCATTGAACCACGTCTTCGCCGCCTTTCAGTAATAGTCGTTGGCGACACTCCCATTATATATGGCACCATGGATGGACTTAAGCGACCGGTGCCATTGCCTTTCATGGGTGAAGGTATCGCCCGCCTCACCAGCATAGTACTGGCTATTGGCAACTCGTCAAATGGTGTTGTGCTCGTGGATGAGATTGAGAATGGATTCCATCATTCCGTCCTGCACAAGGTATGGCAGGTCCTCGGAGAAGCGGCACGACGGTTTAATACCCAGGTGTTCGCTACAACCCACAGCATAGAGTGCATCATAGCAGCGCACAGGGCGTTTATGGAAAGCGAAACTTACGACTTCAGATTGCATCGGTTGGAACGTATGGGTGAAACCATCCAGGATATAACATATCCGCAGGAAGTTCTGGAGGCAGCTATTGAGATGGGTCTTGAGGTTCGATAATGCTCGAAAAACCAATTGAGATTATGGAGCATAACATACTCTTGGTGGAGGGAAACGACGATGAGCTATTCTTTAAAGCGCTTATGAAAGACCAGGGGTTACAAAACATTCAAATAATAAATGTAAAAGGCACATCTAAATTCGAAACTAAATTAAAAGTGCTTTCAAGTTCTCCGCGATTCAGAACCACCGTTGTTTCGTTGGGTGTTGTCAGAGATGCCGACACAGACTTGGATATCGCTTTTAAGTGTGTTACTGATGCATTGGAATCTGCAAATTTACCGGTTCCAGAATCGGCGTTAGTGCCTAAAGGAGAGAATCCCCGGGTCACAGTCATGATTTTACCAGGAGCAGGAGAACCTGGTATGTTGGAAGACCTTTGCCTCAGATCTGTTGAGATAGATCCCGCCATGTTTTGCGTGAAGCAATATTGCCAATGTCTACAGCAAAAATGCCCATCTCTACCCAAAAACACGTCCAAAGCGAAAGTTCAGATCTTTTTAGCGTCAAGGAAAGAAGTGGGGAAGGGGTTGGGAGTTGCAGCTCGGGATGAATGTTGGCCATTTCACGATGCAGCTTTTGATGAGGTGAAGCGTTTTCTTGAAACAGTCTCGAACTGATGCTTTAGGTCTGGATTATATAAGTTGGGTCAGCAGCCCATCCGGGTCTTGGGAAATTTATTGTTGGATAGTGAAATCGGCAGCAAGGGGATTAATGTTTTAGCGGGTGCTATATGGGTGGGTTTTCCACTATCGATCTTCCGTATATGTTTGAAAGTTGAAAATCTCCTCCTGTTTCGTATGCAAAGCCTCTTCATCATCGCTTTCAACCAGTTCCTCGATCCGCATCTCGGCATCGTCGAGCCGCTTGTGACAGAGTCTTGAGAGCTTAACTCCTGCCTCGAACTTCCTTAGTGCCTCATCAAGTGTGAGTCCTGATCCTTCCAGTTCGTGCACGATATCTTCCAGATGTTTGAGTTTGTCCTCAAATGATGTTTTGACATCTGTTTCGGCGCCGGTTTCCAGGTTTGTTCCCGTGTTTGTCTTGTTATCAGTCATGTTCCCCGATCTCCTTTATTTCATGTACCTTGCACTTGATCTCGCCGTCCGTGACTCGTATCTGTAGATCTCTTCCTGCCGAGATGCTTTTGACGGTGTTTACGATCGATAGATCCGGCATCCTGAGAACGATGCTGTATCCGCGTTGCAGGTGGTTGAGTGGACTCAGTGCGTGGAGTGTTGCTCCAAGCATCGACAGATCATTTCTTCGCAGTTCCAGTCGGTGCAGAACCGATCTGTGCAGCTGTCTGAACAGTTCGTCGATGTACTGTCGGTGCTGGTTGATTCGGTCTATTGGATGCACCACGCCGCGCTCAATGTATGCTAATCGGTCCCGTTCTGTGTTAACTGTCCTCTGAATCGCGTGAATGAGCCTTAGATGTAGTCCGGTCACCTGTTGTGTAAGCTGTCCTTTATCGGGCACCACGAGCTCGGCTGCTGCTGAGGGTGTTGGCGCACGCAGGTCAGCAACAAAATCGCAGATTGTGACATCGGTCTCGTGCCCGACTGCTGATATGATTGGGATGTCTGATTCAAAGACTGCTTCTGCAACCGTGAGTTCGTTGAATGCCCAGAGTTCTTCGATTGAGCCGCCGCCTCTGGCAACGATCATTACATCGATCCCGTGTGTGTCTGTCCGGGACCGGGATGTGGATATCTGGTTCATCTGCTTGATTGCGTGGGCGATCTCGGCTGCTGCCCCTGCGCCCTGCACTCGCGTTGGTGCAAGGATTATGCGCACATCAGGAAACCGCCGCCTAATGACGTTTATCATGTCGTGCAGCACAGCGCCGGTGCGGGACGTGATAATCCCGATGGTCTCTGGAAATGCTGGCAGCGGCTTTTTATGCGTGTCATCAAAGAATCCTTTCTTGGATAGTTGCTCTTTTAGCTGTTCGAACGCCAGGTATAGTGCGCCGATGCCATCCGGCTGGATATCCCAGACCAGCAGTTGGTACACGCCTCTGGCTTCGTATACTGTGATATTACCAGCGCACACCACCTTCATCCCATTTTTGGGCTTGAATCTCAGTTTTTTATTTGAGCCACGGAACATCACGCAGTTTAACTGGCTATGTGCATCTTTCATCGTGAAATACATGTGTCCTGACGTGTGGTGCACGAAATTGGAGATTTCGCCGCGAACAGAGATGTTGTTTAGTGAGGGGTCGTCCTGAAGCCTCTCTTTAACATACTGCGTCAGTTCACGCACGGTGTAGAGCATGAACAAATTTCGTCGTGGAGAGACATAAAACTGTGCCGGAAGAGCGGAGTGAAAGTGAGTGAGTGAATGCGTGAAAGTGAGTGAGTGAAAGCTGGGGCGGGAGTAAGTGGGGGGTGGCATGTTTATTAACCTCCGCACCGATCACATACATACCAAGGGCTCGTGGCTTAGCCAGGATATAGCGCCGGATTTCTAATCCGGACGTCCCGGGTTCGAATCCCGGCGAGTCCGTCAGGATACTTGCGAGGGAGACGTAATCGTGGTCAAACAGATCAAGGGAATCGCACGTGACACTCTTACATTCATACTTGAGGTGAGTAAGTCCACCGCGCCCAATGAATTTGCAGGGCTTTTGCGCGCCGATGATGGGGTTATCACGGAGGTCATCGTGCTTCCGGGCACTGAGTCCTCTGAGGTGAGTGCGATCATGCGCCTGTACATGCTGCCAACAATCGCGATTGCAGGTTCGGTGCACAGCCACCCAACACCAAACGTACGTCCATCCGGAGCGGACCTATCGCTCTTTCTGCGGACCGGGAACTGCCACATCATCGTTGGCTTCCCGTACAATGAAAAAAGCTGGCAGTGTTACGGGGCAAGCGGGCAAAAAAGAGTGCTTCCAGTTATTGATATTGATTTTGGGGATGAGGTCGTGCTCTGACACGGCACCATCTGAACATCCGGGTGTTTTATGCTGATTGCATGGATGCCACGTAGCGCTCATGGCGTACCTCGCCCATAAGACCCCCACAGAAACCCCTGAGATCATGTATATCTGGCAGGTTTTCTGGATTTGAGGGTTATACGGATGTTTCATATACTTTTCACCGGAGATAGGTCTTTATTCACATTGCAGGCAACTTTAAATATCCGCAGAACCGTTATAGTCTTATGGAAGTCCCTTACGAACTTCTTGGCAGGTTCTTCGTCTTCTTAGCAGTCGCTATGCTTCTGATGACTGTGCTGGCACTGCTGCTCGGTGTTTACAGTTTTAAGAGGCACAAGATCATATTTCCAAATTTCATCCTGTTCATGCTGTACTTATTCTACTCGCCTGCAAAGTGGATTTGCCGGGTGTTTTACATCAAAGAAGAACTTGTTGACGAGATTCTCATTGAACTACGGAATGCGATGATGCTTGAGAGGTTTAAGTGTATGCAAGACGGACGCATAATTCTGTTGCCACAGTGCATGAGAGGTCCTGAGTGTGCGACACGGTGCGATCCGATAATCGGTTATGAGTGCAAAATGTGTGGCAGGTGCGATATCGGGCGCATAGCAAAAGCTGCGGAAAAATACAATTTCAAGGTATTTGTCGTGCCAGGCGGCAGTTTTGTCAGGAAGATCCTTAAATCCTGCAGTCCCGATGCATGTATTGCCGTGGCGTGTTATAGTGAGTTGACCGAGGCTATGCAGGATATCGCGAAGACCGCGCCGGTTCAGGGCGTTCCTCTGCTGAGGGACGGCTGCTACGACACAAAGGTGGATGTGGATGAGGTGATCAAGAAGATGGGGCTGTGTTGTGATGTATGAACTGATCGGGATTGTGATATCGGGGATCTTTGTTGTAGCTGTCGTTCTTGCGCTGTTGGCTCTGATCATCAGCCGGATCAGCCTTAACAGGAATGTGTGGCTTGCCGGTGTCTTTGCAGACATCCTTGATTTCTTATATCTACCGATCAAAGCCGTGTTTCAGAGGTGCTCAGATACAAGAACACTTGATGCGTGGATGGTTTCGCTTAAGAACATGGCACACAGGTCTGCTTTTGCAAAGACAAAACACCGTCTGCTGCTCACCCCGCACTGCATGAGGTCTCTTGACTGTCCGGCGCCATCAACGCGTTTTGGGATCCAGTGCATGGGGTGTGGCAAGTGCATCTTTGCAAGGATGCGGGACGATGCGGATCGGTTTGGCTATACATTATACATCATTGCAGGATCGTCGTATGTCCGTCATGTCATAAAGAAAGAGTCGGCAGACGGCGCGCTCCTTGTTGCATGCAACTACGAGTTAAACAAGGTCATGCGGGCGCTCAAACACAAGAAGCTCGTGACTTATGGCGTCCCACTTCTAACAGATGGCTGCTACAATACCTCGGTGGATTATGAAAACCTGATATCGGTGCTGGAGGGTTTTAACGCGCCCCCTTCAGGTAACCCGCGCAGCCAACCCAAAAAATCCTGAAACAATTTCGGGGTGAACGCAAGCATTCGATTTTATAGTAAATCAGGGTGTGTTACCGTGCCCTGCCCGCCTCGTTGAGTCGGTTTAACAAAAAAGCCCGGTCAAGCGACGCCATGAAATATCCTGCTCGCGGACCTGATTTCTTTCCGAGAATAGCTATGTAGATTGCCTGGAACATCTTGCTTCCACTGATCCCTGCGGCTTCGGATGCCCCGTACACTAAATCATGCAGATCACTGGCAGTTATATCGTCGCTGATGCCTGATGCAATCTGCAAAAGCCCGGTTCTCTGTCCAGGAGTGAGTTTTTCCACATCATGGGGCATGGTTTCCTGCACCTCAAACTTGACCGACTCAGGCGCATACAAAGCAAGCCAGTTTGTTGCATTCTTCACGCGCATCTTCACGGACTCCAGGTCAAGCGCGCCATAACCGCTGCGTCTGAGGACCTCCCGGAAGCTGTCAGAGTCAGATGCAATTTGTAGCGCGGTCACAATGTGTGTGAACGGGATGTCCGATCGAAGAGATCTCTTTGTTTGGGATAATTCACGTGCCCTGCCTGTTGCACGGTCGTATTCATCGATCAACTCAACGATGCGGGATGGATCAAAGTCAATGTGTTTTTCAGGCTTTGTTTTGAGAATCAGGTATCTGAGTACCTCTGGCGGCATGACCTGCAGCATATCTGTGATTGTTACGGTCACGCCGGTTGATGATGACATTGCGCCCTTTCCCTTCAGATGAATCCATTCGTAGATGATTGGATATGGGGGTTCGCGTCCATAGATCTCTCTTGAGATTCTTGTTCCAGTGTCATACGATCCGCCCCTTGTTGCATGGTCTTTGCCAAACGGCTCGATCGTGACACCAAGGATGCCCCACCGTGAAGCCCAGTCAACCCGCCATGTCAGCTTCCCGTTCCCTTTCACAGGCACCGTGCCCGCATAACCGCAGTCACAGGTGTAATCAACCGTCTTGCGGCGATCATCAAATCCGGCGACCTCTGTTGCAGTGATCCGTCCGCAGGATTCGCACAAGACATTGAAAGGACTCCAGTTGGCTGGGAGCTCCCGCTTTGATACTGTTTCAAGGATTGCTGCGATTTTATCTCGGTTTTGCAGTGCTTTTATGGTTGCTGGTACGAAATCCCCGTTTTCATAGAGTTCGTGCGCCCGGTAGACCGTGGGTTTGATGTCCAGTTCCTCGAGGGACTTAAGAAACGGCATCAAGTAATGTTCGGCATAGTTTGCGCAATTGCCGCATGGGCAGGGTATGGCATGGAGTGGTTTGCCAACATGTTCGGCGTAGTCATCAGGCAGGAATGGATAGACCTTACGGAGCGGATCAAAGGTGTCTCCTATGTAGATTAGTTCCGCATCTGCTCCGGCGTTGTGGAGTGCGCGGTGTGCGCCGTCAGCAGTCATTACCTCGCGCAGGTTCCCGATATGGATGTTTCCTGAAGGCGTGATCCCTGTCGCGATGATGTGCTTCTCTCCGGTTGCAGCCACATTATCTGCGATGACGTCTGCCCAGTGCTTTGTCTCGTCCATCTTGCGCCGTCACACACCTTTTTGGGTTTCCGGTCACTCTTCAACTGCGATTGTGGTTAGTTTCAGGTGTTGCACTCCTTTGAGTGCCATAAGCCCCTCTGCCACAGCTTTAACATCGCTCACATCACCATGTAGCACGATTACCTCCATGCATAGCTCTGCATCCACATGCATGTGGAGGGATGATTTGATTACGTCCAGATGTTTGTGCTGGATGTTGGCAAGCTCATCAACAAGCCCGCGCTGGTGGTGGTTGTATGTAAGCGATATGACGCCGACCCTGCCGCCTGTAACCTCGCTTGTCCATTCGTAGTACCGGATGTAACTCCTGATTGCATCCCTGATGCCCTCGGATCGTGAGGAGTAGCCTCGTTTTGCGAGGATGTCATCAAACCTTGTTAGCAGATTATCCGGGAGTGATACCCCGATTCTCATCAGTTCCTGTTCATTGTCCATTTGATCAACCCACATCGTGTGATGCTGTGTTAACCCACCTGTTGTATGTTATTCATTAATAATATTACTACCGGCGCAGGACCATAGGGTTACCTCATGATAATAATGATAATGTTTTAATAGGATGAGAAACAAAGTCATGTTTGTAGGAGTGAATAATAAGATGCCGGGATTGCGAAGTGCACTTGTGAAAGATGCACACACCAGGATGGCGCAAACGCCCACCGTAACCACTATTGGAAAGCCCACAGATGTTGGAGTGGTCGCCCACGCTCCAACCATCAAATCCACCGGAATTGCCGTCCTGGATCGCAATCTCGAAGGTGGACTTCCGGCAGGCTCGGTCGTATACCTGTCCGTAGACTCAAAATCAATGTCAGAGGTGTTTCTGTACCAGTTTACGCAGGCGCGCAAAACCTACTATATTACCACGGGCAGACGACCCCGGTACGTTGCATGGGACGTGCAGAACATGAGCTATGACATATCGGATATAACATTCATTGATGTATACAGCGAATACTATATCACTGCACAAGGCGACCTGGTAGATAATGTGGGCAATGAGTACGTAGATAAGCAGATCACAGAATTTATGATAGACATTCTCCAAAATATCCAGATCGAAGAAGAACTTGGAGACATAAACATCATAATTGACACAGTTTCATTTTTCCTTGGATTGAATGTCAATACCGGCGAAATAAAGAAACTTATGAACGTTATTTACGAAACAACCAAAGAAACAAACGGGCTGACATACCTGTACGGACTGAAAGAAACACACAGCCCCGCGCTCGAAAACGAGGTCATCAACTCGTGCGACGCGGTCTTTGATGTTGAACTACACCACGGTTCTGATGAGGTCATAAGCAGACTCACCATCCCAAAAATCCGCGGACGGACACCGATCACAGACCTACTCAAATTCAGGATCGGCGACGGTATCCAGATCGATACCTCGACTGATATCGCATGATACGGTGCAACACCGCATAAAGAAACAATGCAACCAGCAGATACATAACAAGATATGCCCCCCAACCCGGGCTATCGATCGCAAGCGTCGCCACAAGGTTCATCGGCGAGTTCTGAAAGATATAGCACAGAAGAAATAGCAGGATCAAAATCAGCGAATAGAACAATTGAGACGTTCCCCGGTTCCTAAGCGTGATTGCGATAAACACACCTATTAAAACAAGAATAAGTGTCACCGCGGTAACAAGAAGCAGGATCGCCACCGGATTATGCACCGGGATCTGGTTAAGTGACAATAGCGCAATCCACACCGATACCTGCACCGGCACAATCCCGGTTGCCACGAGTATTTTTCCATCGAGAATGTCGGCAAAGGTCACCGGAGATACAAGAAGCAGATCGATCGTTTTCTGTTCAAATTCCTCGGTGATAAAGTCAATGATCAAACCGCCAGAGATAAATGCCGGGGTAAACACAAGTAACGGTATTAAAACAACATAGATAAACTCAAAATATGGATTAGATGGCTCTTCAGGGAACTTCAGATCAATTGGTGCGTATCCGGAAAGTCGCGCGGTTCTTGCATTGCGCGCATACTGTTCAAAACGTTCAAGAGGTTCTTTTAATTGTAGCATCAATATAGTTGCTTTTAGATCGGTTTTCGGAAGGTATATGTGAATATCAATAAGATCACTCCCGTCAATCGTGGTGTTTGGAACAAGAAGAATTCCATCAATCTTACTTCTATAAAAATCTCGGCCAGCGGCAGAATAATCCGGATATGCTACCGGAGACAGCTTGCCCACTTCAATCATCCTATACAGCAATGTTTCAGTGACAGATCGTTCTGGTTGTATACCGGATGAGTAGTTAAAGCCAGTGAAACCGTTGGAACCATTAGTGTCGATGCTACTGTTCAGCACGATCTCCGACCGGTGCGCAAGCCCGAGGTTTGCGCTTTTCATCTCGGTCTCAGAGAGCGACCCCGGATCATAGAAAGACGTTAGCCCGACCACAAGGAAAGAAGAGAATAGCGCGATGAACAACTGAATAAAGATGGTGAGAACCAGTGTTTTCTCGCTAAAAAGACCCTTCAGATCTTTTTTTGCGATCGAAATGATATTATGCAAAAACAAACCCCCGCAACAGGAAAAAATTGTATGCAACATGCACAGCAGTTGCCGCAAGCAAACACACCGAATAACGCTGGTATCTAAGCCCGAACGCAACGATCGCCACGCAACCAATGTGAAGCAACAGCGGATAAATAAGGAGCGAGCCCATAGACAGAATCGTGCCAAAAACCGAGTCCGCAATCGAGGCTACGGTGACAAGCACCATCAGCTTCTCCCCAACAAAAAATCCTGAACCCGCAAGTACCGCCAGGATAATCGCTTGTTTTCCAGTGTACCCCCTCAGAGAGAGCGTATAGACCCCAGCAGACTTAAACACCTCTTCAATCAGCGCAGAGATACAAATCATCGCGATGATCGAGTACGGAAGCGGAATATTAAATAATAGCACAATTAACATTAACTCAAACATATAAGCGAACGGAATTAGAATAAGGGTCAGCAGAAACAGGTACGATCGCTTGCGCAGAAACAGTTCGATACAGTCAACAATCTTCTTTTTCACAGTTTTCTGGGTGAACAAATCCTCCTCCCTGAAAATAAGCGTAGCAAACCCAAACGTTGCGATTGAAACACAGTAAAACGGAACCGTTGAGAACAGATACTCACTTAAGTAAATCTCGGTTCCGGTCAGGATTTTTACGACCAGCGTCATCGGAGATATCAGAGCAATCGCATGAATATGTGCAAACATCGCCGGAAAGAATAGATAACCCGATACAATCGTTGAAAAAAACACGCTGACAAACGTCAGTTCCTTAAAGCTTCTTGCAAGTATCGAAGAGAAAAGCGAGAACGATAAAAACAGCGAAACAACAGGGATCATAACAGCAACAATCAAAAGGCTGCTTTTCAAGATTTCAGTGATCGAAGCGGATCCAAGTGTGTATTTAAGGTACATAGCCAGCACAAACATGATAGCGAGAGTGATGATCAGGTACGGCAGCGTCTTGCCCGCGACAATCTCGCGCCTCGTTAACGGCGACACCAGCAGAAACTCACCACTACGGTTGGTGCGTTCATTCATAACGCTCGCAGAATAAAACTGAGCAACAAAATACATCGGAAACATGAATACAAACGCAAATATTACCGAAGTAAACGGAATCGGTGGCTCAATGTTCGACGGCGTTGCAACGGTCTGCTTCTCAAGGAAATTTCGTTTTGCCATCTGCCTGAACTCTTGCATGTCAGCAGGCGGCGCAGGATGGTCTAAGTCTGTTTCAGATGGGGTTGCACCACCTAATTGCTCAAGTTCCCTGAGGATCATATCTTCTCCGGATCTATGCGACTGCAAACCCTCCGCCGCACCATCCCCCGTGCCCGCGCTACCAGCTACGCCACCATCTTCGTCTGAGTCCAACTCAGAGCCTAACTGTGCTGATGCAAGCATCTGAAAGCTCTGTTCACGCTCAAGATGATGAATCGTGATCCAGACCGGAAACGAATTGTTCAGGTCAGAATACGACGAAAGCATGATCTCCCGATGTCGTTTCATCGTGCTCTTCAGGGCGTCCAGAGCTGCTACCGATTTTTCAGTGCCATGAACAGACACATTTCCACCGATAATCAAAATATCGGCGCCTCTGCTCAAATACACATCTCTGGCATCATCTGATCCCAGCAGCAGGATGTTGAACCGGTCGTCACACCCAAGAATCTGTGCCAGGTTAGCGTCATCAAGCGAGATTGTGTACAAGCCGCTGCCCATGTTACTATGTGATGCGAACGACGCAATCACCGCTATCGCAACAACAAAACCACCTGCCGCGATCAATGATCTGGTGCTCAGATCAAGTCTTGAGCGCAACAACTCCCACTTCGCAATCGTGAATACCCCCACCATCATGTTTATATCGGTATCCATCATATTAATCTCTATCCATGGGCGACGTGGCTATCAGTGTGAAGGGTGTGTGCAAATACTATGAGGACTTCTTAGCGGTGGCTGGCATCGATCTTAAGATCCATGAGGGCGAGATATTCGGAATCGTGGGGCCAAACGGCGCAGGAAAGACCACACTCATCAAGATGATCAGCGGGCTTGTTTCACCGAGCAGCGGGGAAATAAACGTTCTTGGATATGATTTTGCGACAAACGAAGTTGAAATCAAGAAAAGAATCGGGTTTCTCCCGGAAGACTCTCCGCTCTATGAGAACATGAGGGTCATGGATTATCTGCTCTTCTTTTCCGAGATATTTGGCGTGCAGAAAGATATTGCAACCAGCCGCATCCAGGAATTGTTGACTGCTCTTGACCTCAACCCAAACCGGAAAAAAATCGGGGAACTCTCAAAAGGGATGAAAAGAAAGGTTGCCATCGCCAGATCCCTGATCAATGACCCTGAAATTCTTATCTATGATGAACCAACCTCGGGACTTGACCCGATGACCTCAAAGTACATCGTGGACTTTATCCGGGAACTGAAATCACATGGGAAAACGATTGTTTTCAGCGCACATAACTTATATCAGGTTGAATCGATCTGCGACCGGATATTAATCATGAATAACGGTGAAAAGATCGTAAACGACTATACCAAAGATATCATCAATAGATACGGGCGCACCGAGTATCAGATTGAGTTCAGGATCGATGATGCAAGCAAGATTCATTTTGAGGGGATGGAAGCATGCAATGATCATTATCTGATCCGAACATCCAGCATTAACGATATCAACCACATCACAAGAAAGATCATTGAGAACAACGGAGATATCGTTGAGGTGCGGACGCCTGAGACTCCACTCGAAGAAATTTTCCTTGAACTGGTAGGGGCTTGAAGGCGGCGGCAAAACCCTCAAAACCACATCTTAATTAAGGGATCAGTGACAAATGTTGAGGCAACATGCCGCAGACATCACCCATCGCAGAAAAACTCGCGGAAAGCCAGAAATCAATCAGCATAGCAGAGTTCTTTGAAAAAAACAAGCAGATGCTCGGGTTTGATTCGCTGCAGAGATCACTGATCACCACGATCAAGGAAGCGGTGGACAATGCGCTTGATGCATGCGAGGAAGCAGAAATCCTCCCGGACCTATTTATCGAGATCAAACACGCCCAGCCCGGCGCAAACTCGAACCTTGTGGTGATCGTTGAAGACAACGGTCCCGGCATTGTTAAGGACCAGATTTCGAAAGTCTTTGCAAAATTGCTGTATGGCTCCCGCTTTCACACCATCAAACAATCCCGTGGGCAACAAGGTATCGGGATCAGCGCTTCTGTGTTGTACGGTCAACTTAGCACCGGGAAACCAGCAAAAATCATCTCGAAGATCGATCCTGGCGAGCCAGCACATTACTGCGAACTGATCATTAACACAAGCAGAAACGACCCGGAGATCCTTGAAGAAAAGATCGTTGACTGGGATCCCCCGCACGGCACCAGAATCGAACTTGGACTTGCAGGGGCATACATGAAGGGAAGGCGCCAGTCCGTGCTCGAATACCTACGAAACACCGCAATTGTGAACCCACACGCAAGAATCACGCTGGTAGACCCGGATGGTGAGCACATCACATTTAACCGGGCGACAGATGTGCTTCCGGAGCAGCCGAAGGAGATCAAACCTCATCCAGCCGGCATAGAACTCGGAACGCTCGCAAAGATGCTGAGATACACCGACAAACATAAATTATCTGCGTTTCTGAAGGATTCCTTCTCCAGGATCGGAGCAGTGACTGCTGAAGAGATATGCACGCACGCAAAATTAAAACCCTCCACCAACCCGAGAAAACTTGCGCATGATGATGTTGAACGGCTGCTAAAGGCATTTGGATCCGTGAAGATCGGGTCCCCACCAACTGACTGCCTATCACCGATTTCGGAGGATCTTATTTACAAAGGAGTCGAAAAAGAATATACCCTTGACTTCATATCAACGGTAAAACGCTCGCCTGCCGTACATGCCGGAAGTCCGTTCCTCATAGAGGCTGCAATCGCTTATGGTGGAGATCTTCCTGCTGATGGCAAGGTAGAGATCCTCAGGTTCGCAAACCGGGTGCCTCTTCTGTACCAGCAGGGCGCATGTGCGATCACGCATGCCATCGAGCGCGTAAACTGGAAATATTATGGTTTATCACAGCCGGGCGGGTTTCCTGCTGGACCGTGCACGATCCTGGTGCATGTTGCGTCAACTAACGTGCCGTTCACATCCGAATCAAAAAACG
This sequence comes from Methanosarcinales archaeon, assembly GCA_004211975.1. Lineage (GTDB taxonomy): Archaea > Halobacteriota > Methanosarcinia > Methanosarcinales > Methanogasteraceae > Methanogaster_D. The sequence continues at coordinate 22,211 of RXIK01000118.1, forward strand.
CAATCGCTGACGTCCCTGAAATTCTGGATGAGATCGAAAACGGGGTGCGGGCAGTTGCAAGCAAGATGCGAAAATATCTGGGGAGGCGGGACGTACTTTCAAAGCGCAAAGAGAAGGAGAACCTAATCAATAAGGTGATCCCACGAATAGCAATCAAAGTTTCCGATATCCTTGACCGGGAGCCGCCCAACATCAACCCTGTTGTTGCAAGAATCATGGGAAACCTCCTTGTGTACCGTTTGATCAAGCAGACCGGGGATGGCTTTGATGTGGAGATACGGATCAAGAATCATACCGGGACTGCACATTCATTTAAACTGCATGATTTCATTCCTTATGAGATCAAAAACGCAAAACCCTCACCACACAGGTCGGTAGTTGGGGACCGGTTCGATTATCTATGGGAAGTATCGCTCCGCTCAGGAGGGGATGCATACCTGCGATATACCATTGGTGACGTTAATAATAACGATAACAGCGGCAAAGAGAATCTCACACTTCCGGAACCTGTGGTTGAGGGTGTGTCTGCCGAACTGGTCACCGGCGCAAGAGCGATTGCGTAGGCAGCCAGCCCCTATTTTATTCGGGAGACGCAGTGCGCGTTCGCTCCTGGGTCAGGTGTCTAACCAACTCCCTGCCGCGCGCCGCCATATATGTGCTATATATGTGCTGTTAAGCCTCAGTCCAGCACATCATCGGGCGCGCCCGCAAACCTGACCAGTGCTTCTGCCTCCATCCGATGCAGAGTTGCAGGGATGATCAGCACATGCATGGGCGCACCAAAATCTGATGTGGCAAGGCTTATGAGCCGGTCACAATGCACCATAACATCCGGAGACCCTGCCCGCGCAATTCCAACGCCAAGAGCAGCCTCAAGCGCATTTGACTCATCGACTTGCATCAACAACCGGGCAGCGTGTGGAATCGTCATGAAACCCTGCGCGGGATCTATATCAAGAAACAACAATGTGTGAAGATCGCTGTCGCGGTTTTGCAGGATGACGTTGTACGGCGTCTCTGAAATTATGGTCTTCGACCTGCTATGATATGGGAAAGGAATGGTTGCCGATTTTCCGAACCGGTAGTTCTGTAAGCCCGTGAGACCCGCTATCGCAGATGCAATCGATGAACCATGGATAATTGCGGTCTTAATTCCAAGGTCGGATGCACGTAGACGGAGGTCGACATGTGTTGTTGACACCATTGGATCTCCACCGGTGAGGAGCACCACCTCCTCATTGATCGCATGGTGTAACCATGTTGGGTCTATTTCGATCTCATTTCTTGAAAGCACGGTTACTTTCTTTTGGTAGAGCGATTCCATGCGTTTAATGGTTGTTCCCATCATTTTTGAGGTGTAAAACTCTGCAAAGACCATATCCGCATCTTTTATTGCTCTGACGCCTTTTAACGAGATGTCCTCTTCATCGTATAGTCCAAGACCGACAAACGTGAGCATAGGGGTGATTCTGACATCAGTTTATTTAAGGTGCACCACAAAAACCGGGATTATGGAGATCCACATCAGATCAAGACATTACCTACGAAGCAACAGTGTGAAGAAAATCTTAAAAGAACTTAAGAAGATGTTTGATCCGTTGGACATCGATGCAGCGTTCAAGGGAAAACGATTTGAACTGCTGAAAACCGGTCCTTACGATATTATACTGGTTGAGGATGCGCCAATGATCTTTATGCCGGATGGTAAACCGTTTCTCACAGTGAAAGGCGCGCTTTCAACCAAACCAAATCAGCGGGTTGTTGTGGTAGACACTGGCGCCACCAGGTTCGTGGTGAACGGCGCTGATGTGATGCGCCCCGGGATCGTGCAGGCAGATCCTGGTATTGAGGCTGGTGATCTTGTGGTTGTTGTTGAGGAGTCACACAAAAAAGCGCTTGCAATTGGGCGCGCGCTTGTTTCGGGAGATGACATGTCTGGCGAATCCGGCAAGGCTATCAAGTCCATCCATTATGTGGGGGATACACTGTGGAATATTGTGTGATGTTACTATTTCAGAAAAGTTTATTAACGAGTAAGAATCATATAAATCTGGCACGCACCGTGTCACATATCCAAAGGCGAGTAGATGCCTCCATTTGCCTTTGATATTTGAATCGCGACGGGGTGAAAAGTTCCTCCTCGAAACCCCCTCTCGCATGTGGGTGAGCGGGAAGGGGCGTGGGGTTTATTAATGCATAATAGTTCGCGCTATCTACGTGCCTGATTGCAGCCACACCAAAATTAAAAACGCGAGATCAGACTACTATGTAAACGATAGCCCCACACTTCGCAGTTCCCAGATCACGCCTCTACAGCCGCACAGATCTCAACTGCTATCTGCTCAATGCTACCACAGCCATCAACCGTCACAAGCACACCCCTATCCCCATAATAATCGATCAAGGGCTGCGTCTGTTTTTTATACACGGAAAGGCGGTTTCTAATCGACTCTTCCCGGTCATCATCACGATGATATAATCTCTTGCCACACAGGTCACATACACCCTCATTTTCTGGCGGATTGAATGTCAGGTGATATGTTGCCCCGCACTTACATACGCGCCGTGCTGACAGGCGAGTGATCAACTCAGCATCAGGCACATCAATATTAAGCACGAGATCCAGTCCCCGGTCAAGCTTCCTGAGTATGTCTGCGAGCGCATCCGCCTGCGGAATCGTTCGAGGGTAGCCATCAAGAATAAAAGCTTTCGCGCAGTCAGCTTGCAAGAGTCTATCCCGAATCATCTCGATCAACACAGAATCAGGGACGAGTTCGCCCCTGTTCATATATTCTGCGGCGCGGTTCCCAAGCTCCGTGCCTGCTGCCCGCCTCAGAATATCTCCTGTGGAGATGTGCGGTGCGTTAAGCTTCCCGGACAGCAGTGCTGCCTGAGTCCCTTTCCCGGAACCGGGAGGTCCAAGGAGTATGATGTTCATCATACCCCCGCCTCAACTCCCGCCAAAGAACGAGCGCATCATCGGATGCATCTCCATCAACTGCTCTGATGCAAGATCCTCATACAATCGGTACACAATACTCACCGTCAGCAGAAGCCCTGTGCCACCCGCCTGACCAACCGTCCCGAGCAGCGATGCAAAGAGTGTGAGCGCGCCAATAAACGCCCCACCAATGATCGTGACCTTCGGGATATACCGATCCATAACCCGCTCAATGCTCTGCGGGCTACGCCTGAACCCGGGAATCTGCATCCCGGACTGATGTATATTCTGCGCAACACTCTTTGCACCCATGCCGGTTGTCTCAATCCAGAACAAAGCAAAGATGATGCCACCTCCAATCAGCATTCCCGCGTCACAGAAGACACGAAGAACGATCTGCCATACATCAATCGTAACCCCCAGACTTGCGTATTCCGGCACCACAAGCGATGGGATCCAGTCGTACGGACTGTTAATCGGCGAAATATAGTACATTAAACCGCCAAGCGGCGTAGTCCCGGTGCTTCCACCAAACTCGCCAAGTATCGTGATTCCCCTGCTAGACAGAAGCATTCCGATCATCTGGATGTTTGCCTGCAGCGCCCTGACAAGAATCATCGGAAGCACGCTTGCATAGATCAACTTCACCGGGAACCTGCCTCTTGCGCCGCGAACCGCGCTGTGAGCCAGTGGAATCTCGATTCGAGTACTCTCCGCAAATACAACAACCAAAAATATGGCAATGGTGCTGACCAGTGCAAGAAGTCCTGTGACAATCAGGAGGTCAATAGTGCTTGTTGGCCACCATGCGACCTGGATCATAGCTGCCCACTTTGGAAGCAGACCAATCGGCAGCGAACCTGCCCCCGATTCCGGTATCCAGCTGAAGAGACCTGTGAAGATCTGCTGGGATACGCCCGCAACAATAAAAAGTCCAACACCAGACCCAATGCCCCACTTGGATATGACCTCGTCCATAAAGAGAATTAACACGCCACCAACACAGATCTGGAGAAGGAGGAGAATTGTAATAAAGCCAGGACTGACGCCAAACGCGCCGGCAACCGCTTCAGACGGCTCGATATAGCCACCCATTACCTGTGGAAGCGCGGTGAACAAGATCATCGCGAAGACCAGCATCTTTTGCGCGCCCTGAAAGATTGACTGATCACGGGGATCAGACATATCAAGGTTGATGACCTTCGCACCAACCAGCAGTTGCAGAATGATCGATCCGGTAACGATCGGACCGATACCAAGCAACATCAGTGTTCCACCCTGTCCTGCAAGGAACGCCCGATACATCGCAAACAGGTCGGTGGACTCAGGGGACATGCCAAAGAGCGGTATGTTCGAAAGCGCGAGATACAGAATAAGGATGCCAACCGTCCACAAGAGCTTCTTCTTGAGGTGTACGTGCCCCTCCGGGCTTGCAACAGCCGGAAGTCTGGCAAGAATCGGCTCAACCGCTTCTTTAAAACTCATTAAAACACCATCTACAGGATCATTCAGAAGGTATGACTACTGTACCGCCTGCGTTCTCAATCTTTGTGATTGCAGTGGCAGAAAATGCCGGTGCAGTGATTGTCAGGGACTGATTCACCCTGCCAGTACCAATGATCTTGTTGATGCCAAGTCTACCGGCATCGATGTGTACCACACTATCCTTCTGCTCGGCAACCCCTGTGCGCAACAATTCAGGTACCATGTCATCAAGTTCACCTATATTAACGGTGTTCGTACCGGAAATAACTTTCTGCGGTCGTGTGAACCCATGTTTCCCATACGTATACCCGCGCAGAAACGCCCGCACCGCATGATGTTTGCATGCGCCGGATTTACCGCGTCCTCCACGATTGCCTGCACCCCGTCTGTTCTTATGCGTACCTCCGCCACAGGTGCGCGATCCTCGAAATTTCTTTGTGTTCATCCGTATGTAGCCTCTACGATTTTTTTATGCTTCGCCTTTTGCAATTGCTAATATTCATAACGGGTTCCTACGGATATAAAGGTTATTATACCCGTTGATCAGCGATTGACCGTGCATGGCACAATCATGCACGACACAGCAGAAAAACAAGCATACCTTAAATATAAAGAGATATAAGTAGTAGTCACCAACATCGGAGGGATGGAAATGGCAAGAATATTCGCAAAAAATCTGTCGAAGAAGAATGTCATGAGTAGCGATGGGTCTGTTATCGGGGTGCTGTACAATATTGTGATGGACGTCCGAACCGGAAAATTGGTCAATCTTGTGGTGAACCCCGATATGTCAGTGGACAAATCACGATACCAGATGGACGGAAATTACGTGTTAATCGACTTTAGCGCTGTTCGTGCAGTCAGGGATTTCATCGTTGTTGACAAGAAAGAAGCGATGGCATAACGTCGTTACGACGCCACTAAATGTCTGCAAATACACAGTATTCGTACGTATCTCCGGAAGAGTCATATACAGAGACTCTACGGACCGTTAAAAAACTGATGCTGATAACTTATGCGGTTCTTACAGCATCATTCATCATACTCGGCATCCTTGCCATTTTACTGATCTTTAGATTGAATGCGGATGGCGTGGGCATCGTCTGCGATTTCATAGACTCTATGAGCTGGTGGATGGCGCTGCTGATATTTGCGCCGATCGCCGGATATGTGGTGACTTATGTAGTCGCCCCCCGCATCATACAAAAGGCGCTGTACACAGATATCCAGCTTCGAGAGGAGTCACTGGGTGTGCGCAACCAGATGATGCTGCTCGAAGAGCACGTTGACACACTTGTCTCGGTTGTGGACAAAATTCATGTTGCGGCAGACGAGTGCAACGAATCTGCGCGCGAGGCGGGCGTCTCTGCAAACGAGAGCAGAACAGCGACCGGCAGGCTGGAAGACGAGGTTCGCGGGCTTAAGAAGGCAACTGGTAGAGCGTACGAGGTTGTTGGGTTGTTCGATGAAGCCATCGACCTATTCAGTAAGAGAACCACAGATTTAAATGATGATATTGAGTCTCTTGAAAAAACTCTTGATGACCTGGCAAATAACCGGGCAAAGGTACTTGAAGAATCGATGCAACCGATGAAGAACAGCCTCCTTGCACTAAGAAAGGAGAACGTGCAGATGCACAGAGCCTCGGTGGAACGGATCAAATCAATAGAAGATGAGGATGAGGACCTGCACGAGTTCCTGCTTGAAATGATACGCGGCGTATCGTCCGCCTATCGCAGCCACGAGGATAAGAAGCGGGTGAACTAATCCGGTTGGAATGATCAAACAGGTGCAACAGCGCAAAGAACCGAAAACAATGTGCAGTTGTGCGGTAGACTCCCCCCGGGTTACCAACCATCACTCGCAATCAACAGATCCCCCGAACTCATATATTGAGGTCTGCCTCGTGTCCGTCTTCAGAAGATTCGATAACCGCACTCCAAGCAGCCGGATCTTCCGTTCCCCGATGAACTCTCCCACAAGCTCCGCTGAGATGTTTTTGACCAGTTGCAGGTCAGAACCGGGAAACCCGATGCTCTTTGCTCGTGTGTGCGTATTAAAGTCCTCAAACCTGACTTTTACAGAGACTGTCCTGAACTGATATCCGGTTTTGATCAGGGCTCTATGCGTCCTATCGGCGAGCACATCGATAGAACCATAAATAACACCCGGATCAGCTGTGTCTTCATCAAACGTCAACTCCCTACTCACAGATTTTACTGTGGGCGCTTCTTTTACCTCGCGTTTATCGATCCCACAGGCAAAATCGTGCATCTGGTACCCCCACTTCCCAAATCTTAAGACAAGTTTTTTGACATCATACACACGGAGGTTGCGTATCGTCTCGATCCCAATGTCACCAAGCGTTTTCCCTGTTTTTTTCCCGATCCCGGGAATTTTTGTGATCGGCATCGGGTCAAGGAACTCCTGCACCTCACTATGCACAACAACAGTAAGCCCATCAGGCTTCTCCACATCAGACGCGATCTTTGCCACAAGTTTATTCGGACCGATACCGATGGAACACGTGAGTTTCTCTTTTTTGAGGACCTCTTTCTTGATGTCTTGTGCTACCCGGATCGCATCCGCAGAATCATCCGTTGTTATCTCGAGAAATGCCTCGTCGATGCTAACCTTCTGGAATTTATCGGTGTGAGCATAACTCCTGAGGATCTTCATGATCCGCGCTGAAACCGCCTGGTACAGAGCCATTGTAACCGGCAGGAACCGGGCGTCCGGACAGAGGCGGTACGCCTTTGTGATCGGCATTCCCGAATGAACCCCGTACTCTCTGGCTTCGTAGGAACATGTGCTGACAACACCTCGCCCGGCGCCCTCTTTAGGGTCAGCACCAACCACCACCGGACACCCCACAAGTTCAGGATGCTCAACCATCTCAATTGATGAGAAGAAGCCATCCATATCCACAAGAAGAATTGTCCGGGGTCTGTAACCTGAGTCAGGTGGTTTATCAGTCCTCTGAATCGCGCAATTCCTCATCATCTACAATCATATTGAGCATGAAACCCGCGCTTCAGCATCGCATATCTGCTGGATCTCTTTTTGAATTCCTGTGATTCCCAGGTCCCCTTTTCGATGCTGACTTTCAGTTGCATAAGCTCGCACAAAGCCTCCTTAACCGTATGCAGGATCTTTCCAAGTTCCGCGTTTCCTGATCGCTCACCGATCTCGAGGAACGTTAGGCTCAATCAGTTTGTCCCGTGCCAGCATCCTGCATGTTCTGTGAGGGGGGTTGTGATCTCGCGCATGGTACACGAATGTCTCCAGCTTCTCAACCCCGATCTCATGCAGGTATTCATAGATCCGGAGCCTGTTGATCACGACGCCTGGGCATCTGCGAGCCGTCCCGGATCCTGCTACCACTAATAAACACCTTTCGCCCTGTGAGCAGCACATTTTTGGGCGGATCGTCGTGATTCTTGTATTATGGTGTTTTCCATAAACACCAGTCGCGATACCAGTTATTTATCGTGTGATTAATATCTTGGCGGTGTCTGGTTTGTATACCCAGTCTGCAGGGAGCACGCCTGTTTTACGATAATATTTTACAAGCCGCCTGATCTTGGATTCGGTCAGTTGCAGCGCACGTTTGTTGTGAACGTCCCTTTTGTTCTCACCAAGATGTGTGCGTAGTCCAAGCGCTTTAACGATGAGGTTGCGCATGCCCTCCGGGAAATTTGGAGCCAGACCGTGGTCTCTAATCGTATGCATGATCTTTTTGTTTGTGACCAGTTTGGCATCAGGTATGCCGTACTGATCCCGCAGGATCATTCCGATCTCGCTTGATGAGTTGTCCGCCTTCCATAACCGGATGATGTGCCCTTCGAGTTCTTCCGCGTCAATCTCAACCCATGATGGTATCTCTGTTCGGTTGGGTCGAGTTGATCCTGATTTTCCTTTTCTGCGTGAATACATTCGTGCCATGTTGCTTTATATGTCAGAACAAACTGATTTAAGTGTTTCCTAAACCGGGGACTGTCACGCCATCTGGAGTTACACGAGATTCCGCGAATCTGTTCAAGTGAGTTATGGGAGAAATCTGTGTAATCCGTGTTAATCTGTGGCTAAAAACTTTTGTCAGCCACAGATTTCACAGATGGACACAGATTACAGGTTATTTACCAAAGAACTCGATCCATTCAAGAGAT
>RXIK01000047.1 GCA_004211975.1 Methanosarcinales archaeon
AAGGGAGATACTCCGATATATATACTGCCGGTGGATCAGATGCGGGGTAGGATCAAGACGGTAGCCCCCACAGGAAAAACATTTGAGCTTAAGATGCGTGAGGTGGATGTGTCCAACTCAGAAAAACTTGCGCGGATGGAGAATATCACCGTGTTAAAAAGTCCTGAGGAGATATATGGCATAATAGGGATCTCTTAAGGAATATGGTGAACAGGCAACTGTATGAGGAGGTGATGTAATCGGGATTTTTCACATCGCGATTGGATGCAAAAGTCCCGGACGCGATCAAGATAAGTGGATTAGAGATCGGTCTGCTTATTCTTCATGCCGGGATTGGTGAAGCCAAATCCGTAGAGAGTTTAATGAATCCGGTATCAAAAAAGGCACTTGCTAAGTAAGCCCGGGGCAAATCAGCATTGTTAGATCCGTGGTACTGGCATGTAAATAGTGGTTTTATGAATTTCTATCCAAAAACCCCCGCGGATATTGAGGATGTGATCTCCTGAACCCGGCGTATTTCCTCTATTTTGCGTTCCTCCACCTTCCTCAGTTCTTCAAGTGAGAGTTTCCGGTTCCATTCCTTCTTTTCTGGCGATTTCCTGCCCCACCCGTTCACTTCTAACTCCCCTCCGAGAACTTCGAGTGCTGCTGTAGCATACCAGAGACCGGTGCTGTTGAGATGTACCCACGGTTCGTGATCTCGAGCCTCCAGTCTATTCACCTCACCGACCGAACCGGTGCCCGCGTATCGGACTGTGCTGCCAACCGCAATATCTCCATTCATGCAATCCTACATCTTCAGCACACCACATTAATTTTACGGAAGATACCTGGTTCTTCAGTTGCAAAAACCAACTGCAATCCCGGGCAATCCACATCTCATCAAACTCGCCAGCACCACGTACTATATGCTATTATCCTGTTCGGCTGCGTTTTCGGCGTGATGCCGTAATTGATGTGGTTGTTTCCAGCAGACGTGAACGATGTTTAATTTGGTGGACGTGGCACTGTCGATTTTTCCCGTGGTGCGTGTTTAGCTAACCACGAGATTACACCGATTTTCACAAGGTTTCTGTGTTAATCATGTGTGGTCTCGTGGTTTTTTCGCCTCAGCTAAACCCATACCGTCTTTGTAACCATTCATGTACCGTGAAAGTGTGCAATAGCACTCAAAGGGTTGAAAACAATCTTAAAACTCTTGCACCCTTCACGGTGGTAAATAACTTGATATTTGAGACCGTGCCTTATGAAACTATTAGCACTTTGCAAACATGCAAAACGAGAATACCCCTCAACTAAAAATCACGGTAAAAGAAGCCCGAAAAAGATGCTGCATAAAAAATGAGCGCTTGATTTCACAAAGTATCTCCTTGTGAGATAACCTCTGTATATGATCATGAGCATTCCCAGAAAAATCAAAGAGACTTCCGGAGACGTCTTCCAGCAAGATACAAAATATCAACGAGGACGTCTTCCGGTCGGGTATCCGGACCTGTTAAGCAAGCCCGGTACATATAAACGGTATCCCTCTGCTCCAAAGATTGGGCTTGATCCTCCGAAGCACGGCGGTGGAACACCGATCTGGGAGATTCTAAAATGTCGCAGAAGTGTTCGGGACTGGATTGATGAGCCTCTTGCAAAATCAGAACTCTCACAACTGCTGTGGGCAGCGCAGGGGATCACCGATGAACAGTTTGGTTTCAGGACGGCACCATCAGCCGGAGCACTGTATCCGATAGAAACATATCTCGTGGTTAATTTCGTGGAGGGTGTTGATCCGGGGATATATCACTATTCAGTTGAGACGCATGAGCTGGATCTCCTGATATCCGGAGATTTTCGCGTTCATGTTGCACATGCTGCCCTTGATCAGGAGATCGCATATCGTGCGAACGTGGTCTTAATCTGGACCGCGGTCTTTGCGCGGTCGAAGTGGAAGTACAAAGAGAGAGCCTACCGCTACGTATATCTGGATTGTGGTCACATAGCAGAGAACGTGGCTTTAGCTGCAGTTGCAATGAATCTTGGCAGTTGCCAGATTGGTGCGCTCTATGATGAGGAGGTGAACGCTCTTCTGGGCGTGGACGGCATAGGGGAAAGTGCTATTTACATGACCGTGGTTGGAAGAATCTAGTATGACCCTGATTCGACCGGCGACACAACCTGATGAACGATCGGTTTATGACCTGATCACAGCACTTATGGGATTTCCGCTTGACCCGGGGGCGTTTCACGATGTATTCGTCCGGAATCTTCACTCTGCAAACGTGCTATATTATGTTGCAGAGAGTGATGGGGCTGTTGTTGGTTTTGGAAGTCTTCATATCGAGCTCCAGCTTCATCATGTTGGGCTGGCTGGGGAGATTCAGGAGTTGGTTGTGCATAAAACAGTTCGTAGCAAGGGTGTTGGCGCAGAGCTCGTGTCAAGACTTGAAGATGAGGCAGAGGGGCGGGGCTGCGTTTCTATTGAGGTTACGACGAGAAAAAGATGGGTTGATGCGCAGCGGTTTTATGAGCGGGTGGGCTTTAAGAATACGCATGTGAATTTCACAAAAGCTTTAATAACGCAGGACCTCAGTTAAAAGTTATGCCTGATAGAACGGTCTCTGATGTGATAGTTGCCGGGCTCGCTTCCTGGGGTGTGGAATACGTCTTCGGGCTTCCAGGCACGAGCTGCCTTGGTCTGGTGGATGCTATACGCAGGCAGGAGGGGATGACGTTTGTCAAGGTGCGGCATGAGGAAGCAGCAGCGCTCATGGCATCCGCATACGCCAAGCTGACCGGGAAGGTGGGCGTCTGCTTAACAATAGCAGGACCTGGCGCAACCAACCTGATCACAGGACTTTATGATGCGAAGATGGATCATGCACCGGTCTTAGCAATCACGGGTCAGGTTAAGCTCCAGTATGTGGGACCCGGAAGCTTTCAGGAGATTGATCAGGACGCGCTCTTCAATTCCTTCTGTGTCTTTAATAAAACAATAAACTCAAAAGAGCAGACCACCGAGCTTGTGACACTGGCTTTGAGGCACGCTCTGCTGGAACGGGGTGTTTCTCACCTCGCAATCCCAAACGATATCCAGAAAGAACCGCTTGAAGCAGATATAGAGCCAATGGAAGGACGGATTCCGGATCTCAGGATATCGAACACCGGGCTGATCAAGAGAGCGGTGGGTCTAATAAAACAGGCAGAGCGTCCCGCAATAATTGCTGGCTGGGGTGCCAGGGACCAGCGAGATAACTTGGTTACGCTCTCTGAAAGACTAAAAGCCCCTATAATAACGACTTTTCGTGCAAAAGGTATTGTTTCCGAGAACTCTCCTCTTTCTCTCGGTGTTCTTGGCAATGTTGGAACCCCGATGGCACGAAGATGTGTTGATGATTCCGACTTACTACTGGTCTTTGGTTCATCATTCTCTGAGATGACAAATATCCCGAGGAAACAGACGGTTCAGGTGGATATTAACCCGATGAATCTTGCGAAAGGTTTCCCGATAGAACTTGCCATCCTGGGAGATTGCGGGGTTGTAATCGAACAATTACTTGACAACATAGGAGAACAAACAACTCAAACTGTGTCAGATGATTTCAGAACCGAGAAGAGAAAATGGCATGACCAGCTTGAGAACGAGGCGGACCCAAAGAGAACACCAATGCGTGCCCCGTTCATCTTCAAGGTGCTGCGAGAAGTCATAGATCCGGATGCCATCATAACAATAGATGTTGGAGACAATGGCTTCTGGTTCGGACGAAACTTTCTGATGGAACAGCAAACACTTCTCATGTCCGGATATCTCGCTACAATGGGTTTCGGTCTTCCCGCGGCAATCGCAGCCAAAATAGCATCCCCGGATAAGCAGGTTGTCTGCATCACAGGAGACGGCGGCTTTACCCAGGTGATGGGCGATTTCCTGACCGCGGTAAGGAATAATCTGGATATCACCGTGATAATCCTGAACAACAGCGAGCTTGCGATGATACGTGCGGAGCAGATGATAGAGGGATACCCGACGTTTGCAACCGAACTTAACAACCCGGATTTCTCAGAGTACGCGATCTCCTGCGGGGGTGCTGGGTTCAGAGTGAAGAGTCCTGAAGAGCTGAAGAATGCTCTGGAGAAAGCTATGGTTGCGAAGAAACCCGCTATCGTTGATATTGAGACTGATCCCGGGAGATTTTAGGTGGGTGATGATTAGAGCTCCTGCGGGTGTTGAAGGAAGATTATGCTAAACCACAACTCCGCCTAATTTACGTAATATGATTCCCTGTTCTGTGGTTTCATGAGGTTTTTCGTCTAAAGGAGCTGAAGTAATTGGGAAAAGGAAAATAAGGCATATTACCCAATACCTTCGACACCTCAATATTGGAGATAGAATGGACACTACAATATCTTAAATTAAAACTATAACTAATTTAAAAATTTTTATTTTTCAAAGGAGTCCCACTACAAAAGACCCAAACAATAAATTTATTTCATTTGATGTATTAGTCTGCAATTCTATGAAGATTCCACCACAAAATCCCGAGCCCGACAAGAGGTGTGCAGACCAAAAAAATTATCATCGATCTTGAAGTGGATACATCTCACGCAAGAATCGCCATTCCAGCAGGCGGCAGATCGATCCGGACAGTAGCACGTCCCTCTATATGTTTCACAGGCACAACCTCCTTTGGAGGATTTCGCAGCTTTGCATCGCTCCAGTCCCCTCTGTACAGGAATCTCATACTTGACCCATCAGGGTGCATCCCCGCATGAACCGTCACATCAGCGCCGCGATCCTCTGTTCCATGCGTGTTGAGCGCGATCAGGACCTCCTGCTCAAACAGGGTGCGGGACCATGCGACCAGTTCACCATGTCCCGGGATCGAGAATGGACGGTCAAGAAATGAGGTCTCACGCAGATACTGCCGTCCACGCCGCAGCGCCATACCGATCGGGTCGTCTCGATTGCGGATGCGTGCGATGGCAGCGATGCGGAGATATGCCGGATGATTCTGATCGAAGAAATGGCATCCTTCAGTCTCAAATGCACCGAATATGCCTCCAAACATGCACTCGCGGATGTAACGATCCTCGAAACCACGCGGCTCGATTGCCCAGTCATGCCGATCCTCAGTACCATCAAATGCCTGTTCTGTGCCATAGTAGATGCATGGGATCCCGAGCGTTGACAGTTGCACGCCGACAGCATGCGCAACCTGCTGATATCGGTTCGGAATATCGGCGTGTGCAGAGAATCGATGCTTGCCAGGACGTCCGACCATGTCATGGTCATCAAGGATCGATACATGGTAGCGTCCTGCTTCCCGGTGGCTTCCAAGCGAATCATGACCGCCAAACTGACTGAAGAACGCATCCAGATCACCGAGTCCCTTGACCATTTCTGCAAGCCTGACAGTCGGCTCACCGATGTCCAGTGCTGCATCGATGTTTCTACCAAATATCTCCAGATACGCCCGTGTCATCTGTGCGCCGCCGGTCACCTCACCAAGCAGCAGAAAATTTTCCTTCCCGATTGACTCGGCATACTCGTGTATGGCTCCACAGAAGTTGCGGGAACCAGCCCATGCAGTGTGTTTCACGGTATCGATCCTGAATCCATCGCAATCGCAGAGATTGATCCAGTACTGATAGACACGGATCAGTGCAGAGAGAGTGTCATTCCTGCTCAGGTCAATATCCTTCAGATCAAAGAAATCACCACGCCTGAACTCGGCATCCGGATGGAGAGGATCCTCCCATGGTTCAGGATCCCATCGTCCGATCTGACCTGCTCTTGTGTACCATGTCCGATCCTGAAACTCCTCGGGCAACACTCCATCATCGATGTCAGCGATTTGATCGATCCGCTGACCCTTTCCAGATCTCCATCCAGCGAAAGAATATGGCGGCTGGAATCGATAAGGCATGGTTTCAGCCGCATCTCCGGCAGCATCCTCATAGAACCAGTTATTTCCGGAATGATTGTAAATCACATCCAAGAGCACGTACATATCCATCTCATGTGCAGCATCCACCAGATCCCTCAGATCCTGGCGGCTTCCAAATCTAGGATCGATATCAAGGAAGTTCTGGATGCCATATCCGTGATATGTCTCCAGATCCGGGCGCTGGCGCCAGATAGGACCGATCCAGAGTGCTGTGACGCCAAGATCTTTGAGATAATCTAGTTTGCTCTGAACACCCCTGAGATTTCCTCCCTGAAAAACCTTTCCGCCTTCCATCCATCTGCGCTTATCTGCTCTGTACCGCTCCGGATCTGATCGATTGAAGTGCAGGCGTCCATCCTCCTGACCATCGCTGAACCGGTCTGGAAGCAGGAAATACAGAATCTGATCCCTCCATGTGGATGGACTCGGATGAACCCTCCCGCGCGGCTTCAGATCTACGTCAGAGAGTCTGGTTGGAGCTAATTGCTCGATTGTGACAGACACGATAATCCCTCTGAAGCATCATAGCATTTGAGGCATATAAATTTATTCATGGTTGTTACGATGTGTCGTATGTTGCCATTTTTATGAGCTATTCTTCAGATACATTTTTCTGTCCAGTTGAAAGTCCTTTGAACCTGTCAGAAATCTGTTGAGCAGCGTTGCCTGCTACCCGCTCCATACCCCATTCGGCATCGACTTCACCAATTCACTGAACAACCATCGATGTTGGAGACAACGAATCGCAAGTTCGGGAGAAATTTTCTGATGAAGAAACAGACGCTTCTGATGGGGATCTTGCCACCATGGGCTCGGTCTGCCTGCGGGGGTCGCAGACAAGATAGCTTCTTCCGCATATCGAAACAATTACGCATCAAATCACAATTCTTAGCGGAATCAGTCCGGAACTCGCATAAACACTTATCCTGATCCCACTCAGCACACTCAAGATAAAAACAGTGAAGTAAAAATAGTTATAAAATTTATTGAATGTTGACCCGACTTATATCATGAATGCCATCTGGCAGCGTTATGGCGAGAGACGGTTCTCCTTTTTCTTTTATGTATTGAAACTCTGCGTGGTACGTTGGAAGCATGATGCTCACATGGACTATTGATCGTTGCGATATCGAAGTTTTGAAGCGCCCACACACAAAAACATTAGTAGTCATCGGATCATTCCATACATGCGATCAGCACTCATGCAGGAGGACCCAAATGAACAGCACAACCATAAATCTACTTGGTATATCAGGAAGTCCGCGGCTTGCATCCACCGACCAGGTGGTTAAGGATGCACTTGACTATGCCAGCCAGAAACACGCAGCGCAAACCGAGTACATAACACTTCACAAGAGAACGATTGGATTCTGCAAGCACTGTGACTTCTGTGTCAGGAAGCGTGAGGGCTGCATCCAGAAGGACGGGATGGAGGAGATCTACGAGAAACTCCTCTGGGCTGATGCCATGCTCATTGGAACGCCGGTTTACCAGGGGACCTTGAGCGGGCAGACGAAGACGATGCTTGACCGGCTCCGTGCGCTCGTTGCCAGAGATCCGGCTGCGCTCAGAAACAAGGCGGGCGCTGCAGCGGCTGTGGGCGGCGATCGGATCGGAGGGCAGGAACTTGCGATCAGATCGATTCTTGATTTCTACGTGATCAGCGAGATGCTACCTGTTGGCGGCGGCTCGTTTGGTGCGAATCTCGGGGGCACATTCTGGTCAAAGGACAAGGGTGCAGAAGGCGTCAGCGCAGATGCAGACGGCAATAGAGGTATGCGCAGGACTATTGACCGCTTGATCTCGGTTGCAGGAATAATTAAGGAATCAAGAGGTGATATAGATGCTTAAAATCGCATGGGGCATCACCGGATGCGGTGATCAGATCGAAGAGACCTTTGCAATCATGAATGACCTCTCGGAGCGTTATGATCTGGATATCAAGGTATATCTCTCAAAAAACGGCGAACTCGTGATGAAATGGTACAATCTCTGGAAGGACCTAAAAGAACTATTCTCAAAAGTGAGCGTCGAGCACGGCGCAAACTCGCCGTTTATCGCGGGACAGCTCCAGATGGGAAAGTTCGATCTCTTCCTGGTCTGTCCGATGAGTGCAAACACCGCGGCAAAAATTGCGCACGGGATCGCTGACTCGCTTCTCACAAACGCCGTAGCTCAAGCGGCAAAAGCGAAAATACCGATCTACATCTACCCTGCCGACCAGTACGAGGGCGCTGTTACAACAATACTGCCAGATGGAAAGGAATTAACCCTGTACATGCGTGATGTGGACATTGAGAACGCTGACCGACTGAAACAGATGCAGGGAATCACAGTTCTTGAGAGCATCGGTGAGATTGAGGGTGTTGTGAAGGGGCATGCTGAGGGGATTGGTGGGTGATGTGCCCCAGTTTGCCAGTTGATGAACAGATTAAGAACATGCTCAATAAGTTGCGGTCGTTTTTTGTGCAATCATAAGATCGCTTTTCTCACCGTAGAGATCGCTGAGAACGCAAAGCAACGCCCCTCTGCGTGCTGCCAACGGCAAAGCTCCCGCATTCCGCGGTTAAATTCTCTGCTTTGATCCGTGTCTTTCGGTACCCGGATGCTGGGCACACACTATTGAGCAAGTGCCATATTAATCCAGTACAGAGGAAACTTCAGAGAAATGGTGGCGAGAAAACTCGTAATTGACCGGGGTAACCACTCTATCTGAGTTCATGTCCGCTGAAAAATCGATATCGGTGTTGTTAGCAGCCATCTGAAGAGCAAACGTCACATACATAGTATAGGGTGGTTCATCGTGATTGAGATCGCCGCACAATGTTACAACCAGCACCCTGCTCTCGCCGTCGATCCCAATTGGATCCACACAATATGCAGATGCGTACTGACATCGTCTTGCGTTTGAAAGTTACGCAAAAATGAAGGCTTAGCCACCTGTTTTTCGTGATGAAATGAACATACATGGAAAAGATACGATAGAAAAATAAAAAAAGAACTCAGGTCAGACCTGAGTTCACCATTCGTTGTTCCTTAACGGTCAATCCTATGGGGTACAGAGTTCGCCGTTGTTGTACTGGTCCAGTGTCTCCGCCAGCTCAAGCGCATACGCGTAGTCTGTGTCTTGTGAGCTCAGGTAGCTGCCTTCGCCTATGAAGTCGTGCTTGTCGAGCAGTTCCTCAGCTTCGAGGGCTGTATCCTGTGCGTCCTGGCAGGTTTCTGCACCAGCAGCGAAGTTCATCTGTGCTGCAAGCAGGTGCATCGCCAGAGTGTATGCGGCGTCACTGGCCCTCTTGTTGCCGGTAACGTTGTCACGCATATCAAGGATGTTAACGGCCTGATCGCAGGTTGTGATACTGAACACCAGGGTGTCGCTCAGGTTGATGTCGTCCCAGACGATCCCACCGCCAATATCTTGATCGAGAACGTCCTCAAGTAGCCAGTACCCTTCCTGCCAGCCGCCATTCTTGTCAGCGGTGCCTGCCTGACCGCCGCCTGTGCAGTAGTTCCAGTTCTTCCAGTATCCGGGCGTGCGGGGCTCGCCACCCGGGTAGGTATTGTCAACCTGGAAGAACACCATGCCGCCGGCCGGAATTGGGACCGTAGTTCCGGATCCGAGGTCAAAGCAGCGGTTCCCGATGTCCGCCGACGGGTCATCATCCGCGTTGGGGTTGTACGGGATCACCGTGGTGTCAGCGACACCGTCGCCGTCCGTGTCAATCTGCCAGAACGATGTCCAGCCGGCAGGGATGCCCTCTTCGCACACCGTGTAGGTCACAGCAGGATCCAGGTTGTAGTTCTCAAATACGAGGATGCCGTCCGTATCACCCGATGTGCTACTGCTGGCAAGTACATCTCCACCATGGCCGTCAGGACCCTCATACAGTGTGAATGTCCAGTCCACCGTTGAATTTACTTCGCTCTGTGTCAGCTTCTTAACATTGACCAGTCCGCCTACCCTGCAGGAACCGTCATCCGTCTCTTCGATAGTCGTCGTGTTGGCGGCGCTGTCAGTGTAGGTCGATGAAGCGTTGACCGTATTGTTGACCGCCGGTTGTCCGCTGAACGGACCGTCGATGGTCACGGTGAAATTCTTCATCGCTCCCACCGTAAGAGAGAAGGTGCCGATGCCGTCGTCAGCGGTAATGCTCAGTTCCACATTCCCGGTGTTTTCGAACTCCACCTCGAAATTCGCCTCAGTCGCTAACTGTGGCACGGGCTCTGTTGAGTCGCACAACTTCGTCACCGTGAAAGCTGGATCGGCGCCATAGTAGTTGGCGTCGTCGGTGTCAGAGTATGTCTGCCCGCCAAAGTCCGCTGTCACGCTCGCCGTGTCGGTATGCTGACCTGCAGCCCATGATGCATCAGTCACATAGCACACAAACGATGTACCTGGAGTCAGCGGATCAGTCACCGTGCAACCTGACAGAGTAAAGTCGGAATCAGTCAGGGAAATGCCCGTCAGATTGACGTTTCCGGTGTTATTCACCACGAACCTGAACTGCGGATCCGTGCCAGAGAGCAGGTACGGACCGGTCGGAGCATCAGCATCCTCCCAGGTCGTGCCATCATCTATCGACACGTACTTCTCCACATCAATCGACGGATCTTGTGGGATTGGCACGTTCTCATTATCTGTCTCAGGCCCGGTCTGGTCACTATCAGCCGTTGCAATATTGTCCCTATGACCTGCGTCGATGTCCGCCTGAGTGATCTGGTAAGTGGCCGTGCACGTCTCTGTCGCCCCAGCCGCCAGGAACGGAATCATGTTGTCGATCAGGCAAGTGATGGGGCTCAAACCCGGCAGCGGATCGGTCACTGCTACGTTGGTCAGGTTAGCCGTGCCGTTCGCCGTCACATAGTATGAGTAGGTGATCACGTCACCCGGATTCGCTATACCATCCGGACCAAGATCCAGCACACCGGTCTTCTCGATAGCAAGGGCTGGTGACGGTACTGGCACGTCCTCATCGTCCGTAACCGGGTCAGTCTGGTCACTGTTACCAGTACCGGTGTTTTGGATGGTCGTACCCAGATCGGATGGCTGCACCACGTAGGTTACTGTCAGCACACAGGTATCACCTGGAATTACCAGTGCACAGGTTGTGCTTTGACCGGTAAGATCGTCGCTGACATTCACGTTGGTCAG
>RXIK01000048.1 GCA_004211975.1 Methanosarcinales archaeon
GTTGTTTCGCTACGAGGTATTGCCAAATCTCTTGTAAGCGATGAAGAACTGGAGACTTCCATAAAAGATGCCAAGAAGTCTTTATTCAAAGGCGCCGATGATGTTTTACGTGGCTGACACTCATGCTTTGATCTGGTATCTGCTTGGAACGCTGCCGGGTCCGGGTCGATTCAGCAATTCTCATTTTGAAAATTCTCTCTGTTCTCAACGACTTGAAACAGCAAAAAAGATAAAATTGCAGTAGTCTTTCTTAAAAAATATGTTGCTTTTGTACTTTATATCGCGTTAATTATGTGCATAATGTGCTGGTAACACGCGCCAGACAAATTTTCGGCCCATAATTAGAATTGCTGCTTCTACAAGGTCATTGAATAACGATTTTCGGGATAGATCAACAAGATCGACCGGCTTTGGTAACCTTTTGAACAACTCGGTATGGAATTTGAAGAATAGCCGGGGTTCGATCCCCTTCGACCGATTCGACATTGTATCTTTTAGCGCACCGTATGATTGTATCTTTATCTTCTTCTGTTATCATTTACTGCTGCCTCTTTTGTTTGTGCTTCAAGTATCTTCTTCGAAATCGGATACTTCCCGCAATATCGCGCTTGGAAGTGCTTCTATCGCTTCTAATTGCTGTTTGGCTACCTGTCGTGTTTTTTTCGACCTCTGCCCTCTTGCGTTCCAGTTCGCCAGCAATCTTGATCTGATCGTCGAGGGTGGGGCAGGGGGATTTTAAAATTTTGAACTAATTCTTTTGTAATTTCTGCAATAATGTTTCCATGACTTGCTTTTTGGATTTCAGGAACAATTTTTTTGATTGCAACGTAGAGGTATAAACTGTTTATTTCGTCTATTGGTATGAAACTCTTAAAACCTTGGTTAGTGCAAATTGGCTTTTTAGCAATAGTAAGATTTCCTACAGGTGCTCTACTTGTTAGTGCTTACCGAAAAATAAAGTAGCAAAATTAGCTGATGGCACGCTACATCCCTGACATTCGTGCGATTCGTTCATTCGTGCCATTCGTGATCCTTTATGCCAATTTTATCACGAAGAATGTACCGAATGCCACGAATTTCAACAGGTTATTTTCTGGCAAGCCCTTAGCAGCACGGTCCCGGTAGGTAATGCTGTTGTGGAGCAACTTTCTAAACCCTCCTTCGTGATTTTACGTTCTGTATTTTCGATATGAATTGAATGTGAATTACCTAAGTCCGAGGGTGTCACCCATACTATTGTCCCCACCCCGGTATTCAGGAGCATTGGTGGAATGAGTAGAGCCATTAAATATGTCCGTAATCCCGGTTTTTTCGCCCAATTTGGCCCACTTCCACCTCTCCA
Source organism: Methanosarcinales archaeon (assembly GCA_004211975.1). Lineage (GTDB taxonomy): Archaea > Halobacteriota > Methanosarcinia > Methanosarcinales > Methanogasteraceae > Methanogaster_D. The sequence continues at coordinate 1,343 of RXIK01000048.1, forward strand.
CCAGTTTCTTTGTGTTATTACCGCTCATACTACAAAACCTCGTCCCAACACTCCGATCCACCAAAATGGCACCCTACGGCATCCATAATATTATTCTTCAGTTCTTCCGTTGTTTCGCCTTCCGTGAATATCGAATACCACAGCGCCTGCGCATTGTATCCGCCTTCAGGATCATCTTCGATCAGAAAAATGATCTCTTTCACCGGTTTTATTTCTTTCATGCAAGCAACCTTATCTTCGTCTCATGAATCAGTACATCCGGTTCCATATTAAGTCCTATCAGCGCGTCAAATCCACCGCTTGCAACCTCATCAGTTTCATCAAAGAGCGTATTGGTCTCCCGTTCTTTGATTCCGCCTTTTCCAAACTGGCTGGCAGTGGAAACCAGCATTTTGCTTGTTTGTTCCGGAAACTCCCTGCGCCACTGCTTGTTCTTGTATGTGAATGCTCCTGCTCGTCCTCCGGTTCCCGTATGCGCCGCACTGCACCCTCGCCACCCGGGAGGTGCGAGATCAAGTCATGCTTCTCATTTTGAGCAACCTATCTCGTTATTAATTCTATCCGGGTCTGACGTTCGTCTCTTGACATTACCCGTACCTTATGTTTACATATATCTCTAATCGCTTGTATAAGTGTGCGCTCATGTCCCGTTTGTGAACATCAACGTGCAACTAACCACATAACGAACAATCCGGAAAACCCGAGTGTCTTTGTAGTATCGCACCCACTTATTCGCCTTCTCTTATGTGGGTGACCCGTATTTTTGGCTGGTTAAACAGGGTTTGAGCATGGAGAGACTTTTTATTATTTTCTGGTTACCTGGCGGTTGTCTTGTGTAACCACAACTGATAAAATTGAGCGTTATCGATCTGAAAAGTCATTTATATCGTTAATCTGTGAAATCAGTGTTAATCTGTGGCTAAAAGTTTTATTTGCCACAGATTAACACTGATTCCACTGATTTCGGAAGTCATATCCTGCCATTTTTTGTAGGATTGGTATCATGTTGTTCAACCGACCAGAACAAAATAAAAAGTCTCAGCATGGAAGAAAACCTGAAGTATTATACTCTGCCGCTGGCACTGGCAGGTGCTGTGGTTTTGCTGTGCGCAATTTTATTTCTATGATTGTGGGTCGATAGTAACAATCTCAAGTAACTGATATGAGCTATAGGATCACAGCAGCGAGTAGCACGAAGACTGGTGACACGTTTGTACCTGATTCTGGTGTGTAAAGGGACCCGCGGTGCTTTTGTAGCCTGAGACCCGTGATGTTGAATTGATATTGCCATTCTCCGGTTATAGCACCCCACCCCCATACTCACTCGTGCCTGAGTGCGTCCACCGGGTTCATTTTTGCTGCGGATCGGGCGGGCAGGAATCCTGCGAGAACCCCGATTCCAAATGAGAAGAGAAGCGCGAATATCGTAAGTTCCCATGAGATCCATGCGTGCAGGAGACCGACTCCCATCTCTTTTCCGACCATTTCCACTAAGATTGCCATTCCGAACCCGAGCACGATCCCGATCAGACCTCCGAAGACTCCGATTAAACCGGATTCAACGAGGAAAAGTCCCAGGATTGTGTTGTTTTCTGCTCCGAGTGCTTTGTATATCCCGATCTCTCGTGTTCGTTCTGTAACTGATGTGTACATTGTGTTCATGATCCCAACTCCTCCGACGAGGAGTGAGATTGCGCCGATGCCGATCAGGACTGCTGAGACTGCTGAGAGTATTCCGCCAACTGTTTCTGAGAGTTGTGCCGCGGTCATGACTGTGAAATCTTCCTCGTCTCGTAATTTCTCAAGTCGATCCCGGATGCGTTCTGCGACGTTCTCTGGATCGGCGCCCTCTTTCATTTTCACAAAGAAGAAGTCGTATTCATTGCTCACGTCAAAGAGCTGTTCTGCATCATCGAGGCTCATAGTAATTGTTGTGTCGTCATCCCGGTTTCCGATCTCCTTCATGATTCCGATGACCTTGAATCCCTGCTCTTTGATCTCGATTTTGTCGCCGATCTTGACCTCTTTGTAGCTATCCCCGACCTCAAATGTCTTGTATGCAGTCCAGTATCCGATCGTTATCTTATGAGTGTCTTTATCCTCCAGATCTCTTCCGGATCCAAGTTCATATCCCTGAACATCAAAATATGCATCCTCTGCAATCGATGGCACCATGCCGACAACCGGCGCCACCGCATCGATATTCTTGTATGTTACGATTGAGGTTCGGTAGACCATGTAGCAGTTTGCATCGACGCCGCGCACCTTTTCAACAGCTTTTGCGTCCCGGTCTGTGAAGTATGTTGATGCGGCAGCCGGACCAAAACCTCCGCCTGGCGGCATTGGCATTATTATGATCTTGTTCACGCCCATCTTCCCGATCTGATCGTTCATGTAGACCTGCATCCCGACCCCGATTGAGATCAAGCCCACTATCGCCATGATCCCGATCACTATCCCGATGATTGTGAGCCAGCTCCGGGTTTTACGCTGCACTATGCCTCTTATGCAAAACCGAAAGTAATCCAGGAGTTTCATCTGGATACGATCCTTTTGATGCGCTTTCTGAAGACGAAGAGAAGTATTAAAATGATGGCTCCAGCAACCATGCCCGTGCTTCTACCGGTCTGCGGCGCAATCGCACGCAGCTCCTCAGGACTATATACTTTTATCGGCACGTCAGAGGTCATGGTGTACTGGTTTCCATAATCATCCGCATAATCCACATCAACCGATATGCGGTCACAGCTTGCGTCCGGGAGGATTGCGAAGTCCACGGTGTCGTAGTCATCACTCTCGATATCGCCGATGTACCGGATGTTCGTATCGATAAGCTCGAATTGTGCCTCGTTAGAGATGGTGAGGCTAACGTGTTTTGCCCGCGCAAGCCCGCGGTTTGCAATTCCGATCGTGACCTCGCCAACCGTGCCCGGCGTAAGTTGATCCTGGGAATCAAGGTAGACAAAGAGCGTGTTTCCACTTATAACCGGAACAAGCACCGAATACGACTGGGCTGGCTGCGTTTCATGCACCTCGTCCTCGTACCGGATCATTATTGGCAGCGGATGCTGGGATAGCGTTGTGGTGTCAACAAAGAAACCTGACTTGACAACCGCGGTCTCTCCAGGTGCTATTGTGTCGATGTAGCAGATCGATTGTTTCGGGAGAATACTGGTTTGATTTACAAAAGACACTTTCACATTCTTCGCGGGTCCGGTTCCAACATTTTTGACCGAGAACTCCGCATCAAACTCGGATTTGGTGGTGGCTTCCGGTATATCAGCACTCAGAAGCACGAGGTCCGGGGACCCCTGCACCACAACTGTGAGTTCCACCTCACTCTTTGTGGTGAGGTGTTCGCGGTCAAACTCTCCGCTGTAAGTGATATTAAGATCAATTATATACTCGCCGGACCTTGCATCAGGGTCAACTGTCAGGTAATACTCGGTGTTCGTGGTTTCGCTAACACGGAGTTCGGGAAGGGTTTGTGTGGCTTCACCGGTCTCTTTTAACTCAAATGGCTCTTTTGCATCCAGGTGCCAGACAATATTCTTTGCAGGCTCGCCCCCACAGTTCGCGGTTTTGATCACGAGCGTCAGCTCCTCGCCAGGGTGTGCAGGATACGGGATCTGCTGGGATAGTGTTACAGTGATTGCAGGGGAGTCGTAACGGTATGTTGTGTCGGCACCTGCACCCGGTGCCACGAGCAACGTACACATAATCACAGACAACGTGAGCCATTTCATGGGTGTTAGTTGTGCGCCATAATATATATCACCAACCAGGGGTCAGGCAATACTTATTAATGTCCTCCGTTGTAAATATCACACATGCGATTCGGAACGGTGAAAACATGTCTGAAATAGGGAAAAAGATACGGATCGAACGGATCATCAATAGGAAGAGCGGAAAGACTCTGATCCTCCCGATGGACCACGGAGTATCTGAAGGTCCAATAAACGGGCTTGCAAATATTGGAGATGCCATAAATAAAGCTTCTGAGGGTGGCGCAAATGCGGTTCTGGTGCAGAAAGGGATGGTTGCACACGGACACCGCGGATATGGGCACGACATCGGATTAATCGTTCACATGAGCGCGTCCACGTCGCTTGGACCTGACCCAAACAACAAGGTGCGGGTGTGCACAGTTGAAGAAGCAATCCGGCTTGGTGCGGACGCTGTGAGTTTACACATCAATGTTGGTTCTGACACCGAAGCAGACCAGCTTGAATATCTTGGCGCTGTCGCTGACGACTGTGATTACTGGGGAATGCCGCTTGTGGCGATGATGTATCCGCGAGGTCGCGGTATACCCAACCAGCATGATTCAACCGTGGTTGCACTTGCAGCCCGAACTGGCGCCGAACTTGGGGCTGATATCGTTAAGACCAACTACACCGGCGACCCTGAATCGTTCAGAACAGTCGTTGATGGCTGCCCTGTGCCAGTGGTGATCGCAGGAGGACCGAAGACAAACACTGACCGAGAATTTTTAGAGGTGATCAGCGACGCGATAGAAGCGGGCGCTGCTGGTGCGGCGGCTGGTAGGAATGTGTTCCAGGCGGACAATCCTGTCCTGATGACCCGCGCAATCTCGTCGCTTGTGCATGACAATATCAGCGTTGATGAGGCGTTAAAGATTCTTGAATAGGGTGTTTTGGGGGTGGGGGGTGCTACGCTTTTGCAGAGCCTGACGTCGGGTTTTCAGGTGTATGATGCGCGGCGTTGATCAATGCCCGGAGTCACTGACTTCGGGTGAACTTGACTATACATCCCTTTTATTGTCATGGTTTTTAAGTGGTTTGAAATCATAGCAGAGGGCGCTTGAGTACGCAGAGTTTTTGTCTCTCTGCATCCTCTCTCGCACTCCGCTGCTAATTTTCTTGCCTTACTCATCATGATTAGATCCACGCGGTATTGTGCAGGTATCTTTTTGTGGGAAATTTGCTAAAAACCAATGTTTTGTTGAGTGTATTTAAGACATAGTGTTTACTGATGGTGATAAACACATCACATTTGTGTGATTTGTTTTGGGCGGCAATTTATATTTCACCGAAAAAACGGGGGGTGTCTTCCCGTTGTCAGTCCCCTGCGATCACCTGGTTTAGTGTGTTCACCAGTTCCCGGATCTCATACGGCTTGGCTACGACGCCTTTGAATCCGTAGCTTTTAAAGTCCGCCATTATCGGGTCGTTTGAGTAACCGCTTGAAACAATTGCCCGGACATCCGGATCTATCTCCAGGAGTTCTTTGATTGCTTCCTTGCCCCCCACCCCTCCAGGTATTGTTAGGTCCATGATGACCACATTAAACGGCTTTTCTGAGTCCACAGCACTCTGATATAGCTTGATTGCCGCGGCGCCATCGCTTGCAAACTCCACATTATGCCCGAAGTGGGTGAGAACATCGCCAACAAGGTTTCTGATGTCAGTCTCGTCGTCCATCACCAGAATTTTCTGTGTCTCGCTGGAATTATCGACGGAAATCTGTTTTTCGTGTTTTTCTTCCATAATTATGTCTCCTGAAGCGCCGTTTTTGCAGGCGGGCAGATGTATGTTGAACGTGGTTCCGCTACCGACCTTGGATTCTACGCCGATGTGCCCGTTATGCCTTTTGACGATTGTGTATGCGGTTGCAAGCCCAAGACCGCTTCCTTTTGGCTTGGTTGTGAAGAACGGATCAAATATCTTGTGGGCGTGTTCCTCGGATATCCCGGTTCCGTGGTCCTTGATTGATATCTGCACGTACCGTCCCGGATCAAGTGGTAGAGCCGTGCCAGTTTCGATGACGGCGTTCTCACATTGCACCTGAACAGTTCCGCCGTCAGGCATCGCCTGGGTGGCGTTGATGACCATGTTGCTGATGACCTGGTTGATCTGTCCTTCATCAACCTCCACATGCCAGAGGTTGTTTGGTATTGAGATCTCGCTTCTGACATTTGATCCTCTCATGGCAAAGCCTGCCGAGTCACTTATTATTTTTTTGATTGGAACCGGTGTTTTGACCGGTGCACCGCCCTTTGAGAATGTGAGCAGCTGCTGGGTTAGCTTTTTCGCTTGCAACGATGCTTTTTCGGACTCTGCCAGTATGTCGAGCGTTTTATCCCTGTTATCGGGAATCATCTTTGCAAGTGAGAGGTTGCCGAGAATAACTGTCAGAAGGTTGTTGAAATCATGCGCGATCCCGCCTGCAAGTATTCCGAGCGATTCCATCTTTTGCGCCTGATAAAACTGTCCTCGGGTAACTTCTAGCTGGTCATGGGTGCATTTCAGTTCAAGGGTTCTCTGCTCTACCCTGTGCTCCAGTTCTTCATTGAGCTTATTGATCTTTGCCTCAGCAGCCTTGCGCTCGGTGATATCGACCCAGTTTGAGAGGTGGTATTGGGTCATCCCGTTACTTGTAACGGGTGTTGAGGTTATCTCCACCCAGAACCGCTCCCCGTTTTTCTTGCAAAAAAACTCCTCAGCCATTGATGTTTTGCACCCTGTAGCCACAACTACGGCTCCACCGGGTATTTCGTGGCTCTGCATCTCGGTCTTCACCCCCTGCTTCATACTTGCCCTCATCTCCCGGGTCCACCAGGGGTATGGTGCCTTGACGCCGATTAGTTTGGCAGCAGAAAAGCCAGTTAGCTCTTCGAACGCAGGATTTGCGTACTGTATTGATGAATCCGGGTTGGTGACCAGCACCGGGTTTGGAGAATTGGTTAACATGCTCGAGTTAAACTGTTCGCTTACCCGTAAAGCTGATTCTGCCTGCCTCCGCTCTGTGATGTCGTGGAAAACCAGAACTACACCGGTAATGTCTCCATTATGGTCTCGGATCGGTGCACTGCTGTCATCGATGGGTAGTTCCAGTCCGTCTCTGGATATCAGGATCGTGGAGTCTGTAAGCTTGGCAACTGAACCTTCTTTGAGTACTTTTGTCACTGGGCTCTCTATTGAGCTACCAGTTTCCTCCTGCACAGCTTTAAAAACGTCCTCGAAGTGTTTTCCTACGGCATCGCCCTCATCCCAGCCGGTCAGGGTCTCGGCAACCGGGTTCATGAATTGTATGATGCCTTCTGTGTCGGTTGCTATCACCGCATCACCGATGCTGTCGAGGGTTGTTGCAATCCATTCTTTAGCCTCTCTGAGCCGTCGTTCCATCCGGCTTTTGTACAGAGCCATCTCGATGGATGCAAGGAGCTGCTTTGCCTGGAATGGTTTGACGATGTATGCATGTGGCTTGGCAGCCAGGGCTTTATCTATCAGTTCAATGTCTGAATAAGCGGTTAAAAATATGATTGGGACATCCATTCTCTTTTTTATTTTACAAGAAGCGTCTATGCCAGTTTTATCTCCTTTCAGGACTATGTCCATGAGTATTAGATCTGGTTTGAGCTTAAGTGTCTTCGCCACTGCCTCATCTGCGCTGCTCCCGCGTCCCACCACTGTGTAACCGAGGTCCGTAACTGTCATCCTCAGGTCTTCTGCTACGATGGCTTCATCTTCAACGATTAATATGTTAGCGTGTTCCATGTAAACCCCCTTTGGCTAGTATCTCCTCATCCCAAATTTCATGTTGAATGTCGTGCCCCGGTCACGAATAATGTCCAGTGTTCCTTGTAACTGGTCCTCAACCAGAATCTTCACCAACCTCAGTCCTAATGTTTTGCTCTCATTTATATTGAATCCTTCGGGCACTCCGACGCCGTTGTCGCGGACGGTCAGACAAACCGTGCCGCCATCACCACCGCCATCGACATTATTGTCATCAGTTATGGTGAGCGTGACCGCAACCGTTCCGGCACGTTCCTCGCGAAACGCGTGTTTCAGGGCGTTTGTCAGTAGTTCATTGATGATTAATCCCGTTGGAAGCGCGATTGATATTGGAAGCGGGTGGTTGGTGATGTGGGTCGTGCATGTGATTCTTGCATCATCGACCTGACGGCTTCGGAACAACTGTCCCATCAGCCGACCCACGAAATTATTTATATTGATCTCTGATAGGTTCACGCTTTCGTACAACTGGGTGTGGATGAGCGCCATCGCATTTATCCGGTCATACGACTCTAAAAGCGCATTGACTGTGTCGGGATCGCTGGCGACCCGCGCCTGCATATTGAGCAGACTTGATATGACCTGAAGATTGTTCTTTACGCGATGATGAATTTCCCGTAGGAGTACTTCCTTTTCCTGAAGTGATTGTTTGATCTGTTCTTCTGCCTTCCTGCGTTCTGTGATGTCAACCCCGATTGCCCATGAGTGCCAGCCTGGTATGGGATATTTCTCAGATATATTTGACCATAATATTGTTCTGACACTGCCGTCTTTGCAGGCGATGTCCAGTTCCAGATTCCGGAAGTTGTTCCCGCACTCCTCAAGCCCTGTGCGGAGGTAGTTCCCATAATACTGGCGGGGATAAAGTATCTTGCGGGCTTCCGGATTATTAATGATCTCGCTTGAGTTAAAACCAGTCACTTTTTCGCATTCGGAGTTCCATACTATGATGTTTCCTTTGTTATCGAATGCATCCAGCATGACCGGCATATTCTCTGCGATCAACTGTAACTTGCCCTCGCTTGCCTTAAGTGCGTCCTCAGCGGCTTTGCGTTCGGTGACATCTTCATAAATTGCAACGAGTTCGCCGGATGGTAGCTTGTAAACATAGTTTTCTCTCCAGCCAGTGATCGTTTCACCCCTGTAAAAGGAGACCGGAACATGCTCTGGTTCTCCGGTCTGCCATACCCTCTGAAAAACATCAAAGAGTCCTAAACCCACGACCCCGGAGAATACGTCGAGCACGCTTTTACCGAGCAGGTCCTCTCGGTGTACATGCTCTAACTTCTCTGCAGATCTGTTGAAATTCCTGAAGATGAAATCATCCCCCTCGTTAACTGCCCCGTAGACTGCTACGGCATCCCCCATATTCTCAAACATCATCCTGAATCGTTCTTCGCTCTCCAGAAGAGCGTTTTCAGCCCGCCCTCGTGCCTCCTTCATCTCACGGTTATGTAAAGCGATTCCTATATCTGAAGCCACCTCTGCAAGGAGCCTATTCTCCTCATCATCCACTGCAACACCGGGCGCAAGTAGTACGGCAAGTAGTCCGTAGAACCTGTCTGCATGCGTCACACGGACAATCACAGCCTCTTTTCCGAGACATGCGTCATCAAAAAAACAGTCTCCGCACTCTCTTAACCGGTCTCTGATATGGACCGTTTTTTTCATAGCGAGCGCGTTCCTGATGCAACGAGGGTAGTTGCCATCAAGCACATGTCTCCGGAAGCGTGAGACATCATCCGGAAAACCCGAACCCGCGACTGTGGCAAATCTTTCGCTATCAGCCAGGTATCCAAGCCACACCGCATCGTAGCCCCGTGCATCCACAAGGGCATCGCATGATTTTTGGAGTAGGCTGTCTCTATTGGTTTCTGTCACAATCAACTGGTTGACATTTCTGATCGCGTTAAGGACGCTGTTTAAATGTTTGATATGCGCCTCAGCTTTGTTGCGCTCGATTGCGTAGCGTATGGCACGCACCATGATCTCGCTGTTAACCTGCCCCTTGACCAGATAGTCCTGTGCACCTTTCTGCACAGCTAAAATGGCAAGTTCTGTGTCGTAAAGACCGGTTAACACCACAATTGGCACGTTTTGTGCATGTGTGAATGTCTGGATAAACGTGTTGATCCCACTGCTGTCAGGCAGCGAGAGATCAAGCAGGATCACGTCGAAGTCGCCACTACCACTACCACTACCACTACCGCTGGCAAGGTGTGCAAGTCCGGTTGAGAGCCGGTCAGCAAGTTCTATGTTGAAGACCGCGCTCATGGAATCTGCCAGCATCTCCTTGATCAATCGGGCGTCACCGGGATTATCCTCAATCAGCAGGACATTGACATGCGGCGTATCTGCCTGGTTTTTGGATCCTGGTTGCTTGCGGATCACTGCTGTAAACCTCCATCACAGGTGGGTGGCTTTGCCACAGTGGGCAGAAGGTACCCTGATACAGTGTTGGTTAAGTATAAGCTGCACGAATTTTGCACATGTACCCTCATGTATGTCGGATTTTGTATCCCACTTATCATCAGACCCTCGCGACTAAACTACTTCTCTCCCACTATAGATTATGTGTACATTTCATTTAAAACCATGTCTATGGCGGGGCTGGCAATATACTTTTTTGTGAATTAAAATGATGTGTGCGTGTGACTGGGTGTTATGGTATGTGTGCCATGAAAAATGGATAAAAGGAATGCAGCCCCGGTGTAGAGAGGCTGCAAGACCCCCACGCGAATGGAGTTGAGATCCACACGGAATGGATGTTGGAGAATAGTATGTGTGGTAATGATCATTATGAGGTCACATCCTCATATATGTGTTTGTGGCTGAGGTGTCACTATATTCTCACTATCCCATTTTTCGGTGAAATGTAACTTACTGCCCAAAACATGTCACACAAATGCGATATTTTTGTTACCCTCAGCAAACACTGTTTTTGAATACACTCAATAAATTATGGGTTTTTAGCAAATTTCCCACAAAAAGATACATGCTCAACACCATGTGGCTAAAACCATGGTGATTAAAG
>RXIK01000197.1 GCA_004211975.1 Methanosarcinales archaeon
CATCATGATAACGGATACTATCGGTTTCAAGGTCTCAGAATACGAAGACCGGTACTACCTCTTTGTCAGGCGAACCATTGGCTCGCTTGACGCACTCGCGATCGAGTTTTCGGAGACTCCGGTTGTGGACACTGAGATCACGATTGCAGTAACAGCAACGTCTGATGGTGATCCTGTTGAGGGTGCAAGTGTTGCGTTTGGTGGGGAGAACCTTGGTATCACTGACTCAAATGGTGAGGTTGTGCACACGCCGGGTGATGCTGGCACGTTCACGGTTATTGCGAGCAAGGAGAATTATGACTCTGCATCGGAGGATGTTGATATTCTTACTGAGGATGAGGCAGAGGAAGACGCACTGGATCTTGCCATGCCTGAGGTGGCTGATCCGGATGAGGAGATGATTATCCGGGTGACGTCTGATGGTGATGCGGTTGAGGGTGCGATGATCACCTGGGATGATGAGGAGATCGGGGAGACTGATGATGCTGGAAGCCTGACTTATTCGCATGGGGAGACTGGCACGTACACGGTTACCGCGAGCAAGAGCGGGTATCTTGATGCGAGCGAGGAGATCACGGTCGCTATTCCTGCGGCAAAGTTTGAGCTTGATGGCATCAGCCTCCCGGATGAGGTTGCTGAAGGGAAGAGCTTCACTATCATCACTAATGTCACGAATGTTGGCGATATTGAGGGCATGTACCGCGCAGAACTGGTGGTTGATGATGGTAACGGCACTGTTGTCGGTGCAGGTTCGCAGAATGTCACTATTGTGGCGGGTGATACTGAAACTGTGGAGTTCACGCACAAGATCGCGGATGCGGGTGCATATACGGTGCGTATCGGTGATAAATCAGGTGAGATCGTGGTTACTGCGAGCGAGTCGAACACGGCGCTTGTGGCGGTCATACTCTTGATTCTTGCTTTGCTTGGCGGGGTTGGGTATGTGCTGATCAGCTCGGCTCCGGAGGGTGGATGGACTGCTGAGAAGCTGACTGAGGCGATCAAAGAGAAACTACCGGGGAAGAAAGGGCTGTGATCCGGATGGTGCCTGCTGAACCCGTGTAAAAATGGTGGAACCGTGGCGGTGGTTCAATGAACCGATTTTTCGGTTTGGAACTGCCGCTCATCATGTAGTTGAATTGGTGTAATCTGTGCAAGTCCGCGTATGAAAACCTTATCTGGCACTGGTTTACGCGGGTTAAACTGTGCAGTGTTACAGAAGAGATGTCCTATGTATAACTAAACATGGTAACTAAACATGGTAACTATAACAGTATCACGCGACCTTGCTATATGGGCACTGCTTTGCCCGGAACACCGCATAGCCCGGGGGGATTTAACCGCAGAGTGCGCGGAGGGACGCGGAGGCTGGCGTAGCTCTGCGAGCCTCAGCGGTCTCCGCGGTTATTTTTCTTGCCAGAAAGCATAGAATCATGATCGAGAGACCAATTAATATATCTGGGCAGTCACGAAAAATTCGGGTTGTGCCAGAAAAAAGAAACGGACTATGAAAGAATGAGAACTAGATCAAGATTAAAACCGGGTAGTCGGAGTGATCGGGGTGGTTATCCCGTTGCAGGTAGACACAGTGCGGTTAAGCCGTGTCTTTGGTTGAACCGGTCGATACGAGGTGAGGGAAGCTGCTATAAGTCGCAGTTCTATGGTATTCAGTCGCATCGTTGTGTTCAGATGACGCCCACGTTGTCATGTAATCATCGGTGTTTGCATTGCTGGCGGCAAATTGAGCATGCCGTGCCGTTACCGGCGCCTACTGATTGGGATTCTCCAGTTGAAATCAAGGGGTCTGTTATTGCAAAACATCTGCGCCTGATCTCGGGGTATGGCGGGTCGGATACCACTGATCCGGATGCGTTAGCAGAGGCAAAGCAGCCGAATCAGGTTGCGATATCGCTTGCAGGCGAGCCCACGCTCTACCCGCACCTGCCAGAGCTGATCGAGGAGTTCAAGCAGGATGGAATGACGACCTTTGTGGTGACAAACGGCACGCAACCGGATATGGTTGCCAGAATTGCGCCAACACAGCTTTATGTTAGCTTGAATGCGCCTGATGAGGACACGTATCTGCGGGTATGCAACCCAATCGGGAATTTCTGGCAGCAGATCCAGGAATCGCTGGAGATACTCAAAGGTGCCAGGTCAAGGATGCGGACCGCGGTCAGGATCACGCTTATTAAAGGAGTGAATGTTTTCGATCCGGAGGGGTATGGGCGCCTGCTGCAAATGTGCGAGCCTGATCATATTGAGATCAAGGCGTACATGCACCTTGGGTTTTCAAGGAAGCGCTTAAGCAGGGATGCGATGCCTGGTCATGATGAGGTGCTTACCTTTGCATCGGAGATCGCGGATGAAATCGGATACCAAATTGCGGATGACGCTCCGGTTAGCCGTGTTGTGCTCCTGTCGCGGGACGGGCAGGCAAGGCGGGTGCGGTAAGCCACCTTAGCAGGATTATGGCTCGTTGGCATGGTCACAATTCTATCGCCAGCCGCCGCCCGCATAATCCTGTGTCAAGTGCGTTCACATAGCTGTTCTCGTCGATATTTGCCGCTTATGTGTTTGTCGCTTGACTGTGATCCCAAGCGCGATCACGATGTCGGCGGAGATGGTGCCATCAGCCGTGTGGCGTGGGATATGCGATATTGGGGGATGCATGGCGTATTAGGCTTTTTTCCGTAACCCGAACTTTGTTAGGGCAACTTATTTCCATACCTAACTACATACTATTCTAAAATGAATAAGGAGGTGTGTTACAATGGATTGTGAATGCGGTGGAAACTGCGCTCATTGCAAATGCAAGGGTGCACGGGCTGAGGGCGAAGAGGTTGACGAAGAAGAGTGAAAACCCGCTTGAAACAACATGCGACTTGGTCGCAGATATCAGACGTCTTACGCACCACTGATGCTGTAATGATTCGCGGAGACCTGCGAAAACTCCCTTACCATCTGTGGTTGCGCCTATTTTTTTTTTGTTGAAAGCCGGTAGTGTTGTAACCTACGATGGTTTACCACGCCCGGGTAGAATACTGGAACATGCGAACTGCTGGATAGATGAAATCTGTGTGATCCCTGGCTAAAAACATTTATCTGCCATGGATTAACACCGATAAACTCTAATTACCAGTGTTTATGTGTATATGTGTTTATCTAAGGTGAAAAAACCATGGGATCTCATGATGTGCACACAAGATGGTGGTAGCTGTTCTCGTGGAAATCCCGGTAATTGTGGGGGTGCAACACAATAAGCTGGTACAGGGGGGAGGTCATCATTCTGACTGATGGGGTGAGATGAGTGGTTGAGCGGTAGTATCCCAAAGCCTGATGGCGGGACTGTCACGCCATCCGGAGTTACACGAGATTCCACGAATATGTTCAAGTGAGTTGCAGGAGAAATCTGTGTAATCCGTGTTAATCTGTGGCTAAAAACTTTTGTCAGCCACAGAT
>RXIK01000049.1 GCA_004211975.1 Methanosarcinales archaeon
GAAGGGGATCGAACCCCGGCTATTCTTCAAATTCCATACCGAGTTGTTCAAAAGGTTACCAAAGCCGGTCGATCTTGTTGATCTATCCCGAAAATCGTTATTCAATGACCTTGTAGAAGAGACCGGGGTACGGATTTATGGATAAACTGCGTAAACAGATCCGTGCAAAGGAAGAGAATGCTGAGATTGCGCTTGGTAATCTAAAACAGACTGGTGAAAGAGAGGAAAAAACCATATTATCAAGTCAGACCAACCTTCTCGGTGCACTGGACTGCGTCGGGAGACTCTTCGGATCGACGAGTGCTTGAAATTATTATGATGAAACAAATCAAGGATCTACCTGAATTCAGCCGTCCGCGGGAGATGCTGGAAGAGAAGGGTGTTGGAGCCTTATTGGATGATGAGTTGGTTGCAGCAATTATTGGCAGTGGTGGCGGTGAAGGGCTGGATGTGCGGTCTCTCTCCCGTAAAATCGCTAAGTTGGTAAAAGAAAAGAAAGGTGATCTGTCGTTAGAAGAACTCATGGGGATCAAAGGCATCGGGCTTGCGAAAGCATCGCAGATTTTAGCTGGTTTTGAGCTTGCAAGAAGACATATTGTGAAGGAAATAATCAAGATAAATAAAGCTGAGGATGTGTTGCCCTCAATTAACTGGATAACCAATAAGCAGCAGGAATATTTTATTTGTATCTCGCTTAACGGTGCTAATGAAGTTATTGAGAATAGAACTGTGACGGTGGGGTTGCTGGATCGGAGTCAGGTGCATCCGCGTGAGGTTTTTGCCGATGTGATCACTGACCGGGCAGCCTCCGTGATCTTTGCTCATAATCATCCGTCCGGTGCGCTTGAACCCAGCAACAGCGATCTGAAGATTCAGGAGCAGTTAACTGAAGCGGGCAGGATTCTGGGGATCAAAGTGCTTGACCACATCATTATTTCCAGAAAAGGCTACTATAGTTTCCAGGAAAATGGCCTGGTTCATTGACTGTTAGTTGGGAGAGTTGCCGGTTGCACCTTTAATTATAGTTGCCTGAAAGCCCGGGGGGCGCCACGCCCACCCATAGTGATAAATCATCTCTCGCACAATTTGTTAGTCAGATGGCGAAACACCTGATGGTTCTTGGGACCGCATCCCATGTGGGAAAGAGCGTGCTTGTTGCCGCCCTGTGCCAAATCTTCTCCAGGGACGTGGCGGTTGCGCCGTTTAAGGCTCAAAACATGAGTTTAAACTCGTGGATCACAAACACCGGCGGCGAAATCGGGATTGCGCAGGCGATACAGGCGTGGGCGGCTGGAATCGAGCCAACTGTTGATATGAACCCGGTTCTTCTTAAACCAAAGGGCGATCGCATGTCGCAGGTGGTGATCCTCGGCAAACCGGCGTACGACCGGAGAGCCGGTGATTACTATGAATCGATCAATGAGATATCAGGTGTTGTGGATGATGCGATCAAACGGCTCGAAAAGACGTGTGATCTCATTGTGATTGAGGGTGCGGGGGGCGCGGCTGAGATCAACCTGTATGACCGTGACATTGTGAACATTGGAACTGCCAGATCAGTGAGACCACCGATCATTCTGGTTGGGGATATTGAGCGGGGCGGCGTGTTCGCAAGCCTGTATGGGACGCTTGCCCTGCTTCCGGATGATATCCGGGTGCTTGTCAAAGGATTTGTTATTAACAAGTTTCGTGGTGATTACAGTATTCTTGCGCCCGGAATTTCTGAGATTGAGGAGATCACCGGGCTACCGGTCTTCGGGGTCCTGCCTTATGCGGATATTGCGATCCCATCGGAAGACTCGGTATCTATTCCGGACAAGATGGTGCAGCACCACAATCACGACCATGATCCGCATCAGCAACATCAGCATCAGCAACATCAGCAGCATCAGCATCACCCGATCGACATCGTAGTCATACGTCTACCACGCATATCGAATTTCACGGATTTCGAGCCTCTCGAAACATTTGCAAACGTCAGATATCTCCCGCTTAACTCAGATCTCGGTGATCCCGACCTGATCATTGTCCCAGGGACAAAGAACACGACTGCCGACCTTAAGGAGATGCAGACACACGGGATGAACGCGCGAATCATTGATGCGGCGGGCAGAGGAACTCCGGTCATCGGGATATGTGGTGGATACCAGATGCTCGGGCACACAATCACTGACTGCGGGTTTGAGGACTGCGAGACCGAGATCGCGGGCATGGGGCTTCTTAATGTGACAACAACATTTGAGCGATACGAGAAGCAGACACAACAGGTCACAAAGCAGGTTACGGCTGGCGGACCGATTCTCGAAACAATCCGCGGCAAGACCGTTACCGGTTACGAGATCCACACCGGCGACACCACCTCACCACACCCGGTTTTTGGGGATGATGGCTGCATAGACGGTTCAGGACTTGTCTTTGGCACGTACCTACATGGTTTGTTCGAGAACGAGAATATAAGAGAGGCGATCTTCAGATATATCTACGCCAAAAAAGGGATGTCACTGGAAGGGATCTCATTTGGTGTTGCAACGAAAGAAGAAGGAATCAGGGAGTTTGCAGAGATCGTTGAGAAGTGTGTAGACATCTCCGCAATCAGGACAATTCTATGGGGCAGCCCGCCAGACCACAAGCCAATTGCAGACAGAACCCCATAAGATCCGGTAACACTGCAACTGCGCGATAGTTAGTCCGGAACAAACCGAATTTTCCAGTGTGCAACAATAAACTGGATTTTGAGTCGCTGTGTGGATATTATACATCCTGGATTGATGTTTCCATGAGATTCCTTAACTGATCAGGATTTGCAGAGGTTTGCGCTGGTGTGTCTTCGGATATAACGTCCGTATAACCTGCCCCGGGGTTGTTGCGATAAAGGTTTATCTCTCGCAATCCTAAGTACATACCAATGCATGAATCACTGATTGTGGCGGAATTTGCGAACGCAGGATATCAGATTAGTCCGGGTGCGGTCGCGCTGATTGATTCATGTCCGTCGCCGGATAATGTTGTGAAACAGGTGCTGCAATCACTGGACGACTCGGTGCTTGTGGTGGACAAGCAGCACATCATGCTTGATTATGGCGGTAATGGTGATGGTAATGGTGGCAATAGTGATGGTGGCAATGGTGATGGTGCTACCACAAAGGCGGCATCCGCTATCGAGAGAAAGCAGTCCAAGAAGTCACCTGCAAAAACTTCCCGCATCCAACCACCTGTTGCACCTGAACTTCCAGGAGTTAACATATTATGCGATATCAGCAACGAGTCAACCTGTGTCGGCGAATACAGCGAGTTTGTGCGGTACTTCCGTGACCGATACGCGCGGTTAAGCGGCATCATCCGCACCAGGATCACTGCGCGCCCGATCGAATCGTTACGATCGGAAAGACTCAGAGAATATGGAGACATCTCGATCATCGGCATGGTTCACGATATCAGGACCACGGTGAACGGCAACAAAATGATCAAGCTTGAGGATCCAACAGGCATGTTCTCTGTGCTGGTCCGCCCGGTCGACCACGACCCATGGGAGATTGCAAGCCGCATCATCCGCGACGAAGTGATCGGGGTGACAGGCTCGCTCATCGGGGACGGCAAGCTAATGATCGCAAGTGACCTCGTGATGCCCGATATCCCGAACCAGCACAACCAACGACTCCCGGGCAGCTGGACTGGAAACCGAAATGGAAATGGAAACGGGACTGGTGCAGGAGGCAAGCGCGACAACAATCATGATCAGGCAATCCTGATCTCAGACGTTCACATCGGAAGCAACACATTTCTTGAGGAGGCGTTCTGCGAATTTATCGACTGGCTCGGCGACGGCGACATAGACAGCAACATAAATGCAAATAACCATGAAAATAGGGCTGATGCAGGACAGGTACGATACCTAATCATCGCAGGCGACCTCGTGGACGGCGTTGGCATATACCCAGGACAAGAAGAAGAACTGGAAATCGCTGATGTATACGACCAGTACAGATGCGCCGCAAAATATTTAAGAGCGGTCCCAAAAAACATACGGATCATCATCGCACCCGGCAACCACGACGCAGTACGACTAGCAGAACCACAGCCCGCACTCCCCGAGAACATCAGGTCAATGTTCCGAGACAACACGGTTTTCACAGGCAACCCCGCACTAATCGAGATTAAAGGCGTGCGCATACTAATCTACCACGGGCGATCAATGGACGACCTAATAGCAACCATACCAAACATGAGTTACCAGCGCCCCGCCGAAGTCATGGTCGAAATGCTCCGCCGCAGACACATCGCGCCAACATACGGCGGCAGAGTATCCATCGCCCCCGAAATAACAGACCACTTCGTAATCGACCGAATACCACACATCCTACACTGCGGACACGTGCACACCATCGGAGTAGACCGATACAAAGGCGTCACCGTGATCAACGCAGGAACATGGCAGTCACAAACCGAGTTCCAGAAACGAGTGAACCTCGAACCCGTGCCAGCCCACGCCGCAATAGTCGATCTTACAACACTCGGCACACGGATGGTTCGTTTTGCGTGAAAATGATTTCATCATAAGCTCCAAACACCCCAAACAGTTTTATCACGGTGACCCCACCCATTCCAACGCAGCTAACACCCGGGCTCAGGTCCTCCTGCCCCAACACAACGAACCCCGCCAAATCCCGCGTGCAAAATCTCGTTAAGTTCCACGTTCCGCCCCCACCTCACGAAGCGTGTCAAGAACAGGTGTCTGCCTCACCCCACCCATAAGCATCCGTGTTGAGTCTGCTTTAGGAAGACGGTATGTTACTATTAATGTTATAATATATAATACTTAGGGTAGGTCAAAACTGTATGAGGAGTTATTACACCCATTACATTGATCCGGAGGGGGCTGTGGTGAACCATGCAAAGTTTGAGGGCTGGCAGGGCATTATAACAAAAGAAGAGAATGGTGATTGGAGCAAGCGAGATTTGACAAGATGACCTGCCCACGAACCTTGCCAGAATAGGTGTCCCCACACACAACAGTTAAACATGCATAAGCAAAACAAAGCATAAAGAGGTTCGTAATCAATGGAGACTTCAGAGCTTTTGGAACTGATTGAAACGGGTGAGGATTCGCAGACCCAGTTCAAAGAGCGATTTGAGAGCATAGACGCATTAGCAGCAGAGGTATGTGCCTTCAGTAATTCAAACGGAGGGAATATCATAGTGGGAGTGTCCGATGATGGAAAGATCATCGGACTTGCAAAGGAAGAGATTCATAAACTGAATGCATGGGTATCCAGCACATGCTCCCAAAAAATAGACCCACAGGTCAACGTCACCACTCAAAACACAAAATATTTGGATAAGATCATAATGGTGATCAGCATACCCCGTGGCTCGAACAAGTTCTACATGGCAAACGGTAAAGACATCTGGGTGAAGGTGGGGGCAGATACAAGAAGAGCAAAAAGAGAAGAGATCCGGAGACTACTCCAATCCTCCGGACACCTTTATGCAGATGAAACACCAGTTGAAAACACAAATTTAAGCGACATTAATCTTGATGTGTTCAAGTCTTTTTACGAACACAGAACATGCGAGAAACTTGAAGAACTGAACATTCCACTTGAAAAAATAATGTCGAATCTGAAGTTGATGGACGATGGAAAATTAACTCTCGCAGGTCTTTTAGTGTTCGGTAAAAAACCGGAAGAAAAAAAGCCACAGTTCGTGATAAAAGCAGTTTTATTTCCAGGAAACTCACCTGCTGTGAGCAAATATAAAGACAGCCGCGATATCAGTGGCAGCATCCCCAAAATATTTGAAGCTGCCAGGTCATTCCTGATAAATAATCTTCGATGGATACAGAAAGAACAGCACTTTAACACAACCGGCATCCTTGAAATTCCGCAAATAGCCTTAGAAGAAGCCCTCATCAATGCAATCGTTCACCGCAACTATTTTATTTCCAGCAATATACGCATCTTTATTTTTGACAATCGCGTTGAGATCATAAGTCCGGGAGCTTTACCCAATACAGTCAACGTGGAATCCATAAAGATGGGAATTCACATAGAACGCAACCCAATCCTGGTTTCCATGCTCAAAGATATCGAAGGGATACCTTACCGCGGGATTGGGACAGGCATCCGGAGAATCATGCGCGAATGCAAAAATGTGGGGATAACCGTTGATTTTACTGAAGAGAAAGATAACGAGCAGTTCAAAGTTATTTTCTATAGGAGTTGACACGCATCTTACAACTACCCACCCACAACCATATAGTCCCGTTCTTCTGCGCTGGTGCCCCATTTAGCAGAATTGGTGCTCGTGTCACCCATACAAAACAGCGAAGAACCATAAACTCAGTCTCGCGATCTTCCACGGCAGTGAGGATATAGGTTTAAGTATCCTGATAGCATTGATCGTCAGCACATACACTGATGGAGACTGTCACAATGGAAGAGATAACCGCAGAAGCTCTAAATTCAGAAAATTTCATAGAACAGCAGGTAAGTGCAATATCCGAAACTGTCGGGGACGGTCTTGCGATAAACGCACTCTCTGGAGGCGTTGATTCATCCGCGGTCACTATGCTTGGGCATCGTGCTATAGGAGGTCGTCTTAAGACGTATTTCATTGATAATGGCATCATGAGGCAGGGGGAGCCTGAATGGATCGTTGCTGTCTTCAAAGACCTCGGAGTACATGTGGAGGTAATCGATGCCAGAACCGAGTTTTTTGATGCGATGAGCGGGATCACAGACCCGGAAGAGAAGCGGGAAGCGATCACACAGACGTTTTACAAGGATGTTTTTGGCAGGCTCGTTAGGGAGAGCGGGGCAAAGCACCTTTTGCAGGGAACGATTCTTACAGACGTGGATGAGACCGTTGCAGGGATCAAGAGGCAGCACAATGTCTTCGAGCAACTCGGAATCGATCCGGAGAAAACATTTGGATATAAGATCATAGAACCACTGATACAACTGCGGAAAGACGGTGTTCGGAGGGTTGCGGAAGCCCTCGACTTGCCAGAGACCATCTACAACAGGATGCCGTTCCCAGGACCTGCGCTTGCCGCCCGCGTGATCGGAGAAGCCACCCCAGAGCGGATCAAAACCGTTAGACAGGCAACAGTGATCCTCGAGGAAGAACTGGCAGATTCAGGGGCTTTCCAGTACATGGCAATCCTGCATGAGGACCATGTCACCGGCATTCGGAACGGAGCACGAGACTACGGCACACAGATCGAGATCAGGTGCTGGGAGAGCGTTGATGCAAGAACCGCACAACCAACAAGACTCTCATATACTGTGCTGGAACGCCTTGCTGAGCGGATCACAAGCGAGGTGCCCGGAGTTGTGAGCGTGACGTACGGCATTACGACAAAGCCGCCATCAACGATGGAAGTGGTTTAGTTATATATCCAATGATTCAGGATTCAGGTGTGCAAGATGTCAACAAAACGAATAATCCCATGTCTTGATACGACCTTTGACGAGAGCGGTAAAGCCGTGGTTGTCAAGGGAATTGAGTTTGAGAGCCTGCGATATGCGGGGGACCCGGTAGAACTTGCCAGACGGTATGTAGAGCAGAAAGCCGATGAACTGGTTTTTCTGGATATCTCAGCCTCGACCAATGACAGAGCCACGATGACCGATGTGATCGGAAAGGTTGCTGATGAGGTCACGATCCCGTTCTGTGTCGGCGGCGGAATCGCGAGCTTCTCAGACTTTGAGCGGGTGCTTGGTGCGGGCGCAGACAAGGTTGGAATTAACACCGCAGCAGTCAAGAACCCAGAACTGATCAAGGAAGTTGCAGGTGCATTCGGGTCTGATAAGATTGTTGTTGCGATCGACTGCAAGCGCAGGTTTGAGGAAGGCGATGGAATGACCGCAGTTGAGCTTGAAGACGGACGCAGCGCATGGTATGATGTCGTTATATATGGTGGTAAAGAGCTGACCGGAATCGACGCCATCAGGTGGGCTCAGAAGATGCAGGACTTTGGTGCTGGCGAGATACTGCTAACAAGCAAGGATAGGGACGGGACAAAGGACGGCTACGACATTCCGGTGACAAAAACAATCTCAGAAGCCGTGGATATCCCTGTGATCGCGTCAGGTGGAGTTGGCACGATGGATCACATCTATGACGCGTTTGTTAACGGCGCGGATGCATGTCTTGCAGCGAGCATATTTCACTACGAGACCTACACTGTGAGCGAGATCAAGGAGTACCTGAGAGGACGCGGGATGGGGTGAATGGGGGCGGACGTCGGACGTCACCAACGCTCAAGTCCCCGCATTTAAAGAGTGCATAATTTAGATGTGCATGTCATGCTGCTGTAAGCAATATGAAAACAGCCTATTATCTATGCAGATGTGGTAGAGTAGCAAATAATATATAAAGAACTATTGATAAACCGGAAAGCGATAAGTGAACATGGGCAAAGAACAGTTACCTAACAGGTGACCGGTGCTGTGGTCTTGTGCGACAAAACCAGTATCGCGTGAACCAAATATTGCAGCAATGAAATGTTCTCCGCCTAAATCGTGTTACAGCGGTTTGGAGTAACAAAGATTTCCATATAATAACCAGCATTCAATAATCAGAGGGAAAAGAAAACATAGGAGGGGAATTTGATGAAAATAGACACTCTTCAACTACACAATTTTCGTAAATTTGAGGATTATACATTCCAATTTCACCCCGATTTTACTGTTTTGATTGGGGACAACGCATCAGGGAAGACATCCGTACTCGATGCACTGGCAGTCATGCTTGGAACTTACATTCCAAAATCTCAAGACGGGGTTGCAATAGGCGGAATCAAGAAAAAAGATGTTAGACTGAGGATATTTGAAAAATATGACCAGGTTACCATAGAGCAACAGAAACCGACATTTCTGAATGCACATGGAACTTTACACGAGATAGACATTGAATGGACAAGAAAGTTGGGAGACCGGGGCAAAAATGCTCGTGATCTTACTCAGATTGGGGAGGACGATCTGGCGGCGGTCAGTAACGGAGAAGACATCGGACTTCCCGTTTTGCTGTACTATGGCACTGGACGGTTGTGGGATATACATCGAAAAGTTAAAGTCGGAAAGCCCGATTCAAGAACGGTTGGTTATCGGAATTGCATGGATCCAAAGTCTGACCACTATCTTTTTGAGAAATGGTTCAAACAATTAGAGCTTTCCGCCATCCAGAATAATAAAAAAATCAGAGTTTTGGAAGCTGTGCGTAAAGCCACTAAAATATGCATTCCGGACGCAAAACATTTCTATTACGATGTAGCCAACGATACAATGATGATTGTGTTTGAAGATGAAGGATACTGCCTGTTTGATAACCTGAGTGACGGTTATCGAAATATGGTTGCTATGGTCGCTGATATTGCACATCGTGCAGCTCGTCTGAACCCCCATCTGAGTGCAAATGCTGCAACAGAAAGTTCTGGTGTCGTACTTATCGATGAAATTGACCTCCATCTTCATCCACAATGGCAACGCCGTGTCGTCGGAGATTTGCAAAGAGCATTTCCAAATATTCAGTTCATTGCCACAACTCATTCACCTTTTATCTTACAGTCACTCGATCCGGGCGAAGTTATTGATCTCAGTGGTATTAATGACGAATCAACCATCAGTCCCAATCGAAAAATCGCAGAGCCTTCCCCCAAAGAAGAATACAGTAGTAAGAGCATCGAAGATATTACAGAGGACGTGATGGGGGTGGAAGTGCCTCAGAGGAGCCAGCGTTATCAGGAGATGTGCTCCGCTGCTAAAGAGTATTATCGGTTGCTTCAGGAAGCAAAGGATTCTGATCCGCAAAAGAAAGAAGAGCTCAAACGAAAACTGGATGAATTATCCACTCCTTTCAGTGATAACCAGGCATACCATGCATTTCTTGAAATGGAGCGGGTGGCAGCAGGCATGGGTAAATCAAAACCGGAGAGAGGATAGTGCGCCCTATCAGTAAAGGTCCCATACCAACCGATACATCCGGGAACGAAATCAATTTTCATAAATACCAGGATGCACGAGGAAAACTTATTGAAAGGCTTGGAGAAATCTGCTCTTATTGTGAAATGCATTTGGATTCATCGTTGGCTGTTGAGCATGTGATTCCCAAGAAACCGGAAAGTTCAGGTGAGACTATTCAAGAACGTGAGTTGGATTGGCATAACTTTCTCTTGGCATGTCCAAACTGCAACTCAACAAAAGGCAACAAAGATGTTGTTCCGGATGATTACTTCTGGCCGGACAAGGATAACACATTTCGCGCATTTAATTATTCGGAGGGTGGAATAATAACACCATCTACTGAGTTGAGTGCGGAGTTGCAGGGTAAAGCAAATGCAACTATTGAACTAACAGGATTGGACAAGCGTCCACTGTAACTACTCACCTTTTGGAAGTTGTTGCGTTTTGAGTCTAATATTCTGATAGTGAATCAAAACCCAATGGGGATCGTCATGTGAATGCGGTATAAAAGCCATTCTTTTGAAGAAATAATCAAAAGTACGCTAAACTTTATCAAAATGTTATTAGATTGAAAAGTAAAAGCGATTTAGAGTTATGCAAAGCCGTTTTTCATAAATTTTATTGTTCAGAAGTAGGAGTATTCGTAACTATCGTAAGAATGTAGCTTAAAAATGACGCGAAAGTCTACTGACTTCTAAAACGTGAGTAGGTACGTTTATTCGTGCCATTCGTGATCCCCCATGCCGATACTACCACGAATTGACAAATGACACGAGTTTCCCGGTTAGTTTCTGGCAAGCCATAGACACATACCAGCCCCCATTCGCCCGCGC